>NZ_JAKMQS010000005.1:0-133334 GCF_025771685.1 Campylobacter sp. IFREMER_LSEM_CL2194 | reverse complement strand
CTTTGGTTTAACAGAAAACGTTTTTATGACGGAGTGGAAGAACCAAAAATAATACCTAAATTTCTTATTGAATTATATGGATTTCAAAAAGAAGGCGTTGTGAGTAGAGAAAAATGGTTAGAAAAATCTTTAGAATTAAATATTATGAAATTTTGGTTTTCTGTTATGGGCATGATTGATTTTAAGTACTTGAAATCAATCAAACTTAAATTTTTAGATGGCGTTGTATATGAAGATCAATCATTTGGTGTTTTGCTGTTTTTGCAGTTAAAAAATATTTTTATTTTTCCTGCTAAAATGTACAATTATAGAATACGAGCTAATAGTATTATGAATCACGATAAAAAAATAAAAAAAGAAAATTTTAATTCACATATGATCGGCATTTATAAAAAATTTTCCAATGACAATATACAAGCAAAAAAATATATTATAGCTTATAGTTGGTGCGCAATGGCTTTGCAGCTTTTGAATTTTATGTATGAAGAGAAAATACAAAAAATTGAAAAATTTTTTTTAAAAAGAATGATAAATAACTATTTTCTATTTTCAATTATGTTTAAAAAAAATATATATAAAGATCCTTGTAATATTGATTTTTTAATTCATTCGAAAATAAACGATTTGATTGCTTTTATGAATCCTAGTCACAAAGAGTTTTTTTTAAAAGAAGTTGAAGAAAAAAAAAGATTTTTTTCATATCAATTGGGTAATAAAATACTTAATAGTCGTGGTTTAATTAATATTATTTTACTGCCTTATAGCGTGTTTGAGATAATGGTAAATTATAAAATCAAAAAACAGATAAAAATATCACCAAAAAAAAAGAGAGAATTTGGAAATGAAAATTCTGATATGTATTTATATCTAGAATACTTAGCTGAATTAAAGGTTAAGAATTATTTTTCCTATAAATTAGGACAAGTATTGATTAAAAATTGTAAAATATGGTATAAAGGTGGTATTTTTAAATTGCCATATGATATTTATAAAATTTATAAAACACATGAAGGATAGTAATGCAAAGAGAGTATTTAGCTTCTATAGTTTTTAATGTAAAAGCTGAGAATAAAGTCAAAATAGATAATTGTTTGTTTATATTAAATAGTTTGCTTAAAAAATATGGCAAGTTATTTGAAATTATCATTTTAGAACAAGATGTTATCCCATTTTTAAAAGATGAGTTCCAGAAATACTGTAAAGAGAATAGCAATGTAAAATATTATTTTCTTTATAATCCTTATGAATTTAATCTTAATTGGGGAAAAAATGTAGCAGCAAGACATTTTTCAAATGCAAAAACTATTGTTTTTTATGATTTTGATTTTATTGTAGAAGATAATTTTATAGAAGAAGTTTATTTATGTGATCAAAAAAAATATAAAGTTATTTCTCCATGTGGATATATACACTATTTAAATAAAGCTGATTCGGATAACTTTAAAAAACGATTGGATCTTAAAAATATACCATTAGAAAATCCTCATCCTATAAAATTTATTATGGATGGTTTGTGCATATTTAATAAGAAATTCTTTTTGGAGATTAATGGTTTTAATCAGCATATGCCTTTTGAAATTGAAAATAAAATATTAAATTTAATGCTTAAAAGAATTTGTAAAGAAAATGAGATTAGAATTTCTAATGAGACATACACTTGTTTATGGAGTCCCAATAATGATAAACAGTTAAATAATTTCGGATTTACATTCTTGAAAGAAAAATATGGAGATAGCTATTTTGAGTGTAGAAAAATTTTCAATAATATTTGTTCAAGCAATGATAAATTTGATATAAAACAAATTGAAAAATATAATTTATTAAAAAAACATTTCTTTGGAGATGCTGATCTGTATCGTTTTGAAAAAAGAAATCTATGGCAAGGATTTTGCCAAACTCAATCAAAAATCAATGAATTCCATTATAAAAATTTAGAATATGGAGAAGCACTATTTCAAATTACTTTTAACGATATTTATAAAATAAATAATTTTAGAAATATATTTAGGAGAAAAAAAAGATGTTTTATAGTTGGTAATGGCCCTTCTTTAAATAAACATGATTTATCATTATTGAAAGATGAGATTACTTTCGGATTTAACTCTATTTTCTATAAAAAAGATGAATTTAGGCCAAATTTTTATATTGTAGAAGATAATTTGGTAATGAAAGAAAGGTTAAAAGAAATAGAAGATTATGAAGTTCAATATAAGTTTTTTCCCATAAATTACAAAGAATTACTAAAGCCTTCTCCAAATCAAATTTTTTTCAAAATGAATTTAGGTTTTTATCAAGGAACTTCTAGATATTTCCGTATTCCAAGGTTTTCTTTGGATGCAACTGAAGAATTATTTTGCGGACAAAGTGTAACTTACATTGCATTGCAATTGGCTTATTTTATGGGTTTTGAAGAAGTGTATTTAATTGGTATGGATTTTTACTATGTTATACCAGAATCACACAAGCGAATTGGTAGTACTTTGATATCTAATACGGATGATCCAAATCATTTTCATAAGGATTATTTTGGAAAAGGTAAAAGTTGGCACGATCCTAAGCTTCATGAAGTTGCAAAAAATTATAAAATGGCAAAGCTAATTTATGAAAGTTCAGGGAGAAAAATTTACAATGCTACTATCGGTGGAAAGTTGGAAATTTTCGATAGAATAGACTATTATTCTATATTTGAAAAGCCAAATGTATCAAATATTGGTGCTGTTGATCAAGTAAAAAATCATTTAAGTTATAAAGTTGGGAAAACTATTGTTCACGATACTAAGAAGATAAGTGATGTGGTAAATATTCCTTTTAGATTATTTAGTATTATTAAAAATCATAAAAAAGAAAAAAATAAAAATTGTAAAAATTTAAAGAAATATAGTGACTATTCTGAAGCCCTAAAGGTGCAACAGTATTTTTCTTATAAGCTAGGGAAGTGTATAGTTTCTAATTATAAAAATCCATTTTTATTATGTAAATTAATAAAAATTATCATAGAGCATAAAAAAAGAAAATAGGAATTAAGAAGAAATGAAGGTAAATGCACTATTGCCAATGAAAGGGAATTCAGAAAGAGTAAAAAATAAGAATATGAAAGATTTTAATGGATTTCCATTGTATCATGCTATAATGAAAGTTTTGTTAGAGTCTTCTTATATAGATAAAATATTCATAAACACAGATAGTGATATTATAGCATCTGATGTTGATAAAAATTTTGATTGTGATAGAGTTGTTATTATTAAAAGACCTAAAGAAATTCAAGGTGATTTTGTATCTATGAATGACATCATCGCTTATGACTTAACCCAATGTAATGGAGAGTATTTTTTACAAACACACAGTACAAATCCTTTGTTAAAAACATCTACTATTGATTTAGCTGTTAAAAAGTTTTTTGGTGGTTTGGATTTGTATGATAGTCTATTTAGTGTTACAAAAGTACAGACTAGATTTTATGATAAGAATGCAAAGGCTATAAATCATGATCCAAATGAGCTTTTAAGAACCCAGGATTTAGAACCCATGTACGAAGAAAATTCTAACTTTTACATTTTTTCTAAAGAATCTTTTAATTTGGCTGGTAAAAAAAGAATTGGATTGAAACCACAGATATTTTCTATGAATAAACTTGAGGCCGTGGATATAGATAACCCTGAAGATTTTATCTTAGCAGAATTGTTATATAAAAACAGGAATATAATATGAATTTAAAAGAAAAATTGCAAAATAATAAATTAACTATAGGTAGCTGGATAAGTATAGGGCATCCTTGTGTAGTTGAAATTATGTCAAATGCAGGCTTTGAATGGCTTGTAATAGATTTTGAACATACATCGATGAATTATGAAACCGTACAAAATTTGATAACTACCATTCAATCTAAAAAGATTAAAGCATTGGTTAGAGTATGTAAAAACGAAGAGGTAATTATTAAGAAAGTTTTAGATATGGGTGCTGATGGTATTATAGTTCCTATGATTAAAAATAAAGCAGATGCCATCAAAGCAGTTGAATTTGCAAAGTATCCTCCAGTGGGTAAAAGAGGAGTGGGTTTATTTAGAGCTCAAAACTATGGATTAAAATTTGAAGAATATAAACAATGGGTTGATAAAAATCTTATTATTATTGCTCAGATAGAGCATTATGAAGCTGTTGAAAATATAGAAGATATAGTAAATACGGATGGAATTGATGGAGTTATTATAGGACCATATGACTTATCCGGTAGTTTAGGTTTTCCAGGGGAGTATCATAGGGTAGAAGTGAAGGAGGCTATTGCTAAAGTTTTGAAATGCTGTAAAAGATACAATATTCCCTCGGGTTTTCATGTAATAGAAACTGATCCAAAAAAACTTCAGGAAAAAATCAACGAAGGTTGTACTTTTTTAGCTTACAGTATAGATTTTTTATTTTTGAGTGATAATGCAACAAAGGGAATGGAAATTATCAAAAAGGATATAAAATGAAAGTGTTTGTTTCAACACATCCATTTGGAGAAACGTCTGAAAATCCATTGAAGTTGTTAAGTGAAAATGGGTTTAGTGTGAGATTAAACAACCATGGAAGGAAAATATCTTCACAAGAATTAGCCGAAGACATTAAAGATGCTGAAATCTTGATAGCGGGAACTGAAAAAATTACAGAAGAAGTTTTACAAAATGCTCCGAATTTAAAACTTATATCAAGAGTTGGTATAGGTTTGGATGGTATAGATTTTGAATTATGCCACAAATATAACATAAAGGTTGTTTATACGCCAGATGCTCCTACTATGGCTGTGGCTGAATTATGTGTAGGTTTGATACTTGATCTATCAAGAAAAATTAGTTTTACAGATGTAAATTTAAAACAGGGTATTTGGAATAGACATATGGGTATGTTACTTTATGGCAAAACGATTGGTATTATTGGTATGGGGAGAATAGGAAAAAGCTTGATTAAACTTTTATCTTCTTTCAACGTTTCTTTTAAGGTGTGTGAGCCAAATCCAGATTTTGCTTTTTTGAAGATGTATAATATAAAATTAGTAGACAAAGAAAAACTATTAAGAGAGTCTGATGTTGTATCTTTAAATTTACCATTAAAAAAAGACACTATAGATTATCTAACACTTGATGATTTGGAAAAAATGAAGAAATCGGCTATTTTAATCAACACTGCAAGAGGTGGTATAGTAAATGAACAAGATTTATTTATAGCTCTAAGAGATAAAATAATTGCTGGTGCAGCTGTGGATGTTTTTGAAGAAGAACCATATAAAGGTAAATTAAGAGAGCTTGATAATGTTGTTTTAACTTGTCATATGGGTGCTAGTACTATAGAAAGTAGAACAGATATGGAGACGCAAGCTGTAGAAGAAGCTATAAGATATAAAAACAACATTTCTTTAAAAAATGAGGTTTTTGAAAATGAATAAAAAGGTATTAGTTTTTGGAGGAGGAGGTTTTATAGGTAGCTATGTTGTAGAGGAGTTGTTGACTAATAATTACAATGTATTATATGCTGATTTAAATCCATGCGATAATATTCCAATGCGGTATTTTATAAAATGTGATATTATGCAAAAAAAAGAAGTTGAGTTTTTATGTCAGGATGTGGATATAGTATTCAATTTTGCAGGTTTTGCTAATTTAGATGATGCCATAGCAAATCCTTTGAAAACTTTAGAATTAAATGTTATAGGAAATATGCATATTTTAGAAGGATGCAAAATACATAAAATAAAAAGATATATTTATGCAAGTAGTGCTTATGCTATGAGCGATAAAGGGTCTTTTTATGGTATTAGTAAATTAACTTCTGAAAAAATTATCGAAGAATATTATAAAAAATTCGGGTTAAAATTTACCATTATTCGTTATGGCTCAGTATATGGAGAAAAAGAATATTATAATAATTATATTTATAATCTAGTTAAGGAAGCAATGCTTAATGGAAAGATTTCTCATAGTGGTGATGGTGAAGAAATTAGAGAATATATCCATGCTTATGATGTTGCAAAATTGGCTTTGCAAATTATAGAGAATAGTGAATTTGAAAATGAGCATTTGATTTTAACTGGTACAGAAAGAATACAAAGAAAAGAATTGTTTGAAATGATAAATGAAATGCTTGGAGGTAAAATAGAGATTTTGTTAAAATCTTCGGGTTATCATAATCACTATAAAACTACTCCATATTCTTTTCATCCAACTAGAAGTAAAAAATTAGTAGCAAATCCCCATATTGATATGGGACAAGGTATCTTGGAATGTATGAAAAATATTGAAAAGAAATATTTATGAAGACTAACTATATATATTTATCTTATTGTCTAAATGAAGCAACTCCAACTTATGGTAATAGTGATAAGGTGAATTTAACAAAAAAAAGTTCTATAGAGCATAATGATATTGCAAACCATACCATAATAACAACAAGTGTTCATAATGGAACACACATTGATATGCCATTGCACTTTTTTTCTGATGGACAAAGTATAAATGACTTTTGTTGTAGTGATTTCATTTTTAATCATGTTTTATTCGTCGAAATTAATTCAAGTGATACTATAATTAATCAAAATTTAATTCAAGAATTATCAAAAGCAGAAGATAAAATGGGCATTGAGACTATTATTGTAAAAACAGGAATTGGTTCCAAAAGAAATGACGAAGTGTATTGGAAAGAAAATTTTGGTTTTCATCCTGATATAGCTGATTATATTAGAGAATTTTTTCCTAATGTTAGATTGTTTGGTTTTGATAGTATTTCTGTTTCTAGTTTTACAAATAGAGAATTGGGTAGAATTGCGCATAGAAAATTTCTAGATCCAAAAAAACCAATTTTACTTTTAGAAGATATGAATTTAAATGAAATATACAAAGAGGATAATGTAAAAAAACTTATAGTCGCACCATTAAGAATTGAAAATTCTGATGGATTGCCTTGTACAGTTATAGCAGAGGTATTGTAATGGCTATTTTTTGTAAACTAAGAGATATTGGTAGATATAATATAAAAGATCTAAATTTAATTTTTAGTTATTTGTCTAGTTGTACTAATCCAAATAGTAAAGAATTCCAGAGATTACATGCGTATAATATAGGAGCATTTGAAAAAATTGAACTTGCTAAAGATATTTTTGCTCTAGAACAAACTTATTTTGCTAAAAATAAAAATCAAGCTTTTTTTGAATCTCATAAAGATTATATAGATATTCAGCTTATTGTAAGCGGTAAAGAAAAGATTGACTTTGGTGATAAAGAATTGTTTGAAATTGAAAAAAAGTATGATAAAACCAAGGATTTAATCATATACAAAAAACCTAAATTTTTAACTTCTAGTTTGATTTTAAATGAAAATGATATTGCTATTTTTTATCCCGAAGATGTACATATGCCAGGTTTAAGTATAGAAGATGATTCTTATATAATAAAAACTGTGGTAAAGTGTAAGATATGATAAATATAGAAGATATAAAAAATATTATTTTTGATTTTGATGGGGTTATACTTGATTCTGTGGAATTAAAAACACAAGCTTTTGCTGAACTTTTTCAAGAATTTCCTAAAGATAAAGTGCAAGAATTGTTAAAATTTCACTTGCAAAATGGCGGCATCTCTAGATATCATAAAATTCAGTATTTTTTTGAAAATATTATTCATAGAGAAATTACAGATAGTGAAATTTTAAAATATGCAAAAAAATATTCCAAACTTACAAAAGAGAAATTATGTAATTCTAAGTATATTATAAAAGAAACTTTTGATTTTATTAAAAAAAATCAAAAGTGCTACAATATGCATATAGCTTCAGGCGCAGATGAGCAAGATTTATTTGAGATTTGTGATAAATTAAAACTATCGCAATTTTTTTTAAGTATTCATGGTTCTCCAATAAAAAAAGATATTTTAGTAAAAAATATACTTATAAATAATAATTATAAAAATAAAGAAACAATCTTGATTGGGGATAGTGTTAATGATTTTGAAGCTGCATTAAAAAATAAAATTTATTTTTATGGAGTATTATCATGAAAAAGTTGGCAATACATTTGTTTGGTCATTTAAGAACATACGAGATGACATGTAAAAGTTTTTACGATAATATTGTAAACCCCAATATTAAAGATGGGTGGAAAATTGATATTTTTATTCATACATGGGATACTCTAAGTTCTTCGGTTGGGAGTTGGCATAGAGGTCGGCATGATTTTGATGAAAGAAAATTAACAAAAATAGATATTGATAAACTCTATCAAATATACCATCCAAAAAAAATAAGCATTGAGACATTAGAGAAGGAATATGGCTTGCATATAACTGTCAGGCGTGTAAATGAGCTTCGAGAAGAATATGAAAAGCAAAATAATATTAACTATGATTATGTACTTTTTACTAGACCGGATATTATTTTTTTTAAAGAATTTAGATTGTCTTATTATTTAGATTTATATTCGCAAAGTCCGCTGAAAAATATTGGATTGCCAGAGAAATTTATTATGTGTGCTTCTAGAATTTTAGAGAACTTTCCGTTATATGATCCAAGATGGACCCCAGCAAATGATATTTTGTGGTTTACAAAAGCAAGTAATTTTTGTGTACCAAACGCTGAAGATAAAGATAAAATAAAGATTTATTTGAAGTATCGTATCGGTATAGAATGTGATATTAAAAGACTTGTTGGTTATGAATGTAGTCGAGAAAAAGATCATATTGTAAATTTTAAAATAACCCAACTCAACCAAGACCAATCTAAAATATCCCTCCGAACTAAATATGGCACAGCCAAAGCAAGAATTCAAAACCAACTCTCTTATAAACTAGGTCAAGCTATGATAATAAATTCAAAATCTATATTAGGTTATATAAGAATGCCTTTTGTATTATCTTATATAAAAGATAAACACAAACAAGAACAAAAAAACTATCAAGAAAAAATAAAAAAAGATCCATCATTAGCATTACCTCCATTAGAAAGCTATCCTGATTATAAAGAAGCCTTAAAAGAAAAAGAATGTTTAACTTATAAACTTGGTCAAGCTCTTATACAAGCTAATAAAACTTGGTATGGGGGGGGGTATATCAAACTGCTATTTGAAATTAGGAAGTTGAAGAAGCAAAGTTAAGTTATTAATTTGAGCAACATCAGCATTGTGTACTTTAAGTTTGTGTTTTATTGTGTTATGGTATTATTTATGATTGTATAGGTTTAGTTATAACAAGGAGTTGTTTGTGAAAATTATTGCTCATAGAGGATTTTGGGTTAAGGAAAGTGAAAAGAATGCTTTGCTTGCGTTTGAGCGAAGTTTTTGTAACGATTTTGGTGTTGAGACTGACTTGCGAGATATGTTAGAGCAAATTGTTATATCACATGATATGCCAAATAGCAATTGTTTGACTCTAGATGATTTTTTTGCTTTATATAAAAGATTCTCTAATAATTTTCCTTTGGCGTTAAATATAAAAGCCGATGGACTTCAAAGAATTTTGAAAGAATTTTTAGAGAAATATGATATTAATAGCTACTTTGTATTTGATATGTCAATTCCAGATACTTTGCTCTATATAAAAGCAGGTTTTAATGTTTTTACAAGACAAAGTGAATATGAAAAACAACCTAGTTTTTATAATGAAGCATGTGGAGTATGGATGGATGAATTTTATGAACATTGGATTGATGAGAAGATTATTCGGGAGCATTTAGAAAATAATAAAAAAATATGTATTGTTTCCCCTGAATTACATAAAAGAGATTTTAAAAAAGAGTGGCAAGAATATAAAGAAATATCTAAAAAATTAGATAACGATGATAGTTTGATGCTTTGTACAGATTATCCTATTCAAGCAAGGGAGTTTTTTAATGTTTAAGATTAAAGCAATACTTTTTGATATGGATGGCGTTTTGATTGAAGCTAAAGATTGGCATTATGAGGCGTTAAATAAAGCATTAAGACTTTTTGGAATGGAAATTTCCCGTATAGAACATCTTACAACCTTTGATGGTTTACCAACAAAAGATAAACTAAAAATGCTTTCTTTGGAAAAAGGTTTACCTATGGGCTTACATGGATTTATTAATGAGCTAAAGCAACAATACACCATGGATTTGGTTTATAGTTTATGTAAACCAAGATTTCACCATGAATATGCTCTTTCTAAACTTAAAGAGAGTGGTTATAAGATGGCTGTATGTTCTAATTCTATTAGAAATACTATAGAAGTAATGATGCAAAAAGCTTCTCTTGATGTGTATTTAGATTTTTACATTTCTAATGAAGATGTTAAAAAAGGAAAGCCTGATCCTGAGATGTATAACAAGGCTATAGAAAAAATGAATTTGCACCCAAAAGAATGTATGATTATAGAGGATAATGAAAACGGTATAAAAGCAGCTAGAGCTAGTGGAGCTAATGTAATGATAGTGGAAGAAATCACTGAAGTTAATTATGAAAATATCTTAAAGCATATTAATAACTTCCAAAAGGAGAATAGATGATTGATATAGTTGTTCCTTTGGCGGGTAAAAGTTTTTTCTTTAGCAAAGATAAAGATGGCTTTCCAAAGCCATTTATTGAAATTTGTGGCAAAACTATGTTAGAACATTTCATAAGAAACTATGATAGTGTGAAAGAAAAACGTTTTGTTTTTATTTTAAAACAAGATGATGTTAGATGGTATCATTTAGATGATGCTATTAATGTCTTAACTGATGGTAAATGTAAAATAACAGTTCTAAAAAATGAGACAGAAGGAATGCTTTGCTCGGTTATGATGGCTGTAGATGACATACAAAAGGAAAATCCTGTCTTAGTGGTTAATATGGATCAAATTTTTGAGTATGATTTAAGAGAGATTCTTTTTAATTTTGAGCAATGCGATGCTGGTGTGTTAAGTTTTGAGAATGTTCATCCAAGATGGGCTTATGTAAAATGTAACGAAGATAATAATTTGGTTTTAGAGTCTTTTGAGAAAAAACCTATAAGTAAAAATGCTATTGCTGGATTTTATTATTTTAAGAATTTAGATTTGTTATTCAATGCTGCTAAAAATGTTATAAAAAAAGATGTAAATTATATGGGAAAATATTACATAGCCTCAACTTTAAATGAGTTAATTTTAAAAAATAAAAAAGTGATCAATGTAACTATTGATCCGAATCACTACTTTACTTTTTATAGTCATGCTAAAATCAGTGAATATGAAAGGATAAAAAATGCTAAAAGAGTTAACTAGACAATATATAAAAGTTTTTAGCGAGAAAGACTTAAATGGCGTATCTTTACTTCTTGATGATGATTTTGTACTTGAAGATCCTATTGTTAAAAGAGTGGAAGGAAAAAGTAAATCTTTGGAAATTGTAAAGAATATATTTAATAGTTGTGATAAATTGAGTTTTAGCGCTAAGAATATTTATATGGAAGGTGATGTTACGATCATTGAGTTTGTGCTGATGTTGGATAAACAAAGATTGGAAGGTGTAGATATTATTAAGTGGGAAAATGAAAAGATGAAAGAATTGAGAGCTTATTTAGATATTCCTAAGGATTGAAAATGGAAATATTTAGCTTACAAGATATGATTCGCGGTTGGTTTGTTGGAAATTTTGATCCAAGTGTTGTAAAAACAGATTTGGTTGAAGTTGGTGTAAAATGTTATAAAAAAGATGATTATGAAGATAAACATTATCACAAAATAGCCACCGAAATTACTGTAATTATTGAGGGTAAGGTGCAAATGGGTAGTAAAATATATGCAAAAAATGATATTATAGTTATATATCCAAAAGAATCTACAGATTTTAAAGCTTTGGAAGATACTATTACAGTAGTGGTAAAAATTCCAGGAGCCAACGAAGATAAATATATGGGAGAAATAAATGATTAATGTTGTCATACCTATGGCTGGCCTTGGTAGTCGTTTTGCTAAAGCTGGATTTTTAAAACCAAAACCATTTATAGATGTTTTAGGTAAACCAATGATTATTAGAGTGCTTGAAAATTTATATATTCCAAATGCTAATTATATTCTAATAGCTAGAAAGGAACACCTTGAAAACGAACAGGCGCTAGTTGAATATATAAGATCAAAATTTAATGTGCATTTTATAGGTATAGATAAATTAACAGAAGGTACTGCTTGTACGGTTCTTTATGCTAAAAGTAAGATTGATAATGCAATACCATTGCTTATAGCAAATTCTGATCAAATAGTTGATATGGATATTAATGAATATATTAAAGATTGCACCAAACGCAGATTAGATGGATCGATTTTAACTTTTATAGATAGTGAGAAAAATCCAAAATGGTCTTTTGTTAAATTAGATTCACATAATACTGTAGAATATGTAAAGGAAAAAGAAGTTATTTCTGATATAGCTACAGTTGGAATTTATTATTTTAATAGAGGGAGTATATTTGTAAATTCTGCGATAAATATGATTATAGAAAATGACCGTGTAAATGGTGAATTTTATACTTGTCCTGTATACAATTATGCGATAAAAGATAAAGCAAAAATAGGTATATATAACATTGATTATAAACAAATGCATGGTATTGGAACCCCTGAAGATTTAGAAAAATATATTAGATATCAGGAAATGGATACGACCTTCTAATTATGCTTTATATTTGATTTTCTATAAAAAAGAGAAAATTATGAAATTTTATACCGTATCAAAAAAACTAAAAGAAAATGTTAAAAAATTTTATAAGATAACTTTATATCGTTTCTACAAAAATATTGTCAAAGAAGATATTTTTGTAGGTTGGGGTAGAAAAAAGTCAGGTTTAAAAGCCATAGAACTATCTAAAAAGCATAGTGTAAAATTTTTGCTTTTAGAAGATGGCTTTTTGCGTTCATTGAATTTGGGTATAGAAAATAGTCCAAGTTTTTCTATCGTCAAAGATGATGTGGGAATTTATTACGATGCAACTGCACCATCTAAACTTGAAAATATTTTAAATTCTTATGAGCTTAGTACCGGAGAGCTAGAACAAGCAAAAAAAGCCATAGAGCTTATTAAAAAAGAAAAACTTAGTAAATATAATAATAATCTTTGTGTGCCAAGAGAGCTTTTTGGATCTAATGAAGAACGCGTATTAATCATCACTCAAGTAGCAAATGATGCTTCTCTTAAATTTGGTTTAGCTGAGAATTTTTCAACTCAAGATATCATAAATGAAGCTATCAAAGAAAATCCAAATGCTAAAATATACATTAAAATTCATCCTGATGTGTTAAGTGGTAAAAAACAAAGTGATTTTGTTGTGCAAGATTTACCAAGTAAATGTGTAGTTATAAAAGAAAATTATAATCCCATAGAATTATTAAGTCATTTTAAGAAAGTCTATACTAAAACTTCTGGCATGGGTTTTGAAGCTTTGATGTTAGGGCGAGAATGTGTATGTTATGGCAAGCCATTTTATGCAGGTTGGGGTTTGACTCAAGATAAACAAGTGTGCAAAAGAAGATTTAAAAAAAGAACTTTAGAAGAGGTTTTTTATGCTGCTTATATTTTATATAGTGAGTATTTTAATCCTTACTTAAATCAAAAAAGTGATATTTTTGACACTATTCATACTTTAGCAAAGTATAAAAAGATAGAACAAGCTAATTCAAATACTTTGTATTTTTTGGGTTTTTCTAAATGGAAAAGAGAGTTTGTAAGACCTTTTTTTGAAGCTAAAAATAATAAAATCATTTTTTTAAACTCATTAGATGAACTTTACAAAGCGAATTTGGATTCTGAGGATAAAATTTTCATTTGGGGTAAAAAGCATGATAAAGCTTTACTGGCTAAAGATTTTAAAAATGCAATTTTCTTAGTAGAAGATGGCTTTTTACGCTCGGTATTTTTAGGTTCAGACCTTACACGCCCTTTTTCTTTGATAGTAGATAGTAAAGGCTTATATGTTGATCCAAGTAAGCCAAGCGATTTAGAAGATATTTTGCAAAATCACATTTTCGATGAAAGCTTAAAACAAAGAGCTAAAAAACTCATTACTACCATTACACAAAATAAATTTTCAAAGTATAATGGTTTAAAGCATGAAAAATTAAATTTTAATACCAACAAAAAAATTATTTTAATCCCTGCTCAAGTAGAAGATGATGTTTCTATGATTTTAGGTGGTGCAGGTTATGATACCTTAAAACTTTTACAAAGTGTAAGAAAAGCTAATGAAAACGCCTTTATAGTTTTTAAACCTCACCCTGATGTTTTAAGCGGTAATCGTAAGGGTTTAAAAGATAAAAGTATTATTTTAAAATACTGTGATGAGATTATAGAAAATGTCAGTATAGATAGTGCTATAAATGCGAGTGATGAAGTACATACTATAACTTCCACAAGCGGTTTTGACGCCCTTTTGCGTGGCAAAAAAGTAGTAGTGTATGGTAAGCCTTTTTATGCAGGCTGGGGTTTGACAAGCGATTTACATGAAATCCCAAGACGTACAAGAGTGCTTAATTTAGAAGAGCTTGTTGCGGGGGTTTTGATCCTTTATCCAAGATACATCCATCCAAAAAGTAAAAATTTATGTGAAGTTGAGCTTGCTTTAGATATAATGTTAAAAATGCAAAAAGATTATTTTTCTAAATTTTATTTGCGTTGGTTTATAGATATAAGAATTTATATATTAAGAAAAATAAGAAGATTAGTAGAATTTATTTTGATTAGATGAATTTAAGTAAAAAGTTAAAAAAATTTTCTGGTAAAAATGTTTTATTGCTCCAAGGACCTGTGGGAGGATTTTTTCGTAAAATCGCTACAAAAATTCCAAAAGCTAAGATTTATAAAATAAATTTTAATGGAGGGGATTTTTTATTTTACCCTTTTAAAAGCATTAATTACACTAAAAGTTTAGCCGAGCTTGAAGACTTTTATAAAAAGCTTTTTGAAGAAAAACAAATTCAAGTTGTTATTATGTACAATGATTGTAGAAAAGTTCATGAAATCGCCATTAGTGTTGCTAAACAAATGGATATTGAAGTATGGATTTTTGAAGAAGGTTATATAAGACCAAATTTTATTACTTTTGAAAAAGACGGAGTGAATGCAAACTCCACTTTACCAAGAGAAAAAGAATTTTATCTAAGTCAGAAAAAATTTGATAAAGATTTTAAATTTAAAACTTTCTCAAGCACTTTTAGAAATATGGCCTTTGCTTCGTTTTTATATTGGCTTTTTGCTTTTTTGTTTTCTTGGTATTTTAATAATTCTTTACACCATAGAAGTTTAAAATTATTTGATTTTTTACCTTGGTTTTGCTCAGTATATAGAAAAAACAAATACAAAATCACAGAAAAAAGTTTAAATGAAAAAATTCTTTCTCTAAAACAAAAGTATTTTTTAGCTATTTTACAAGTGCATAATGATACTCAACTCTCCCATCATTATAAAAAAACTACAGAAAAATTTATAGAAGAAGTGATCATCTCTTTTGCTAATCATGCTAAAGCAAAGTCATATCTAGTTTTTAAACACCATCCTATGGATCGTGGTTATAGAGATTATGCTAAGCTTATAGAAGATTTGAGCTTAAAATATAATGTCGAGGGTAGAATTTTATATATACATGATTTGCATTTACCTACGCTTTTAATCGATGCAAGAGGCACTATAGTGATAAATAGCACAGTAGGACTTTCTGCTTTATATCATAATAGTCCTTTAAAGGTTATGGGAAAAGCTTTTTATGATATAGAAGGTTTGACTTATCAAAAAAGCTTGCATACTTTTTGGAAAGAATGCAGAGCATATAAACCTGATGCGGTTTTACATGCTAAATTTAGAAATTATGTGATATATAAAACCCAAGTAAATGGGAATTTTTTCAAAAATACTAGTTTAGGTTAAAATTTCTTTTTATAGTTTTTTGCAATTTTTCTAAGTTTAAAAGGTAAGCTTAAATAGCCTATTTTAAAAGGAGTTCTTGAAGCTTGCAAAAGTGTATTACCTAAAATATAAGACAGATGTGTTTTCGCAATAAGAGCTTGTTTATAATCCGCATAAGCTTTTAATGGCGGTAGATTTTTTTGATCTTTTTGATTTTTAAAATGCTCTTTTTTGACTTTTCTTAATTCAAAAGGTATTTTAAAATACCCTAGATAACTTTTACTGTTTTTTATGATGATTTCTCCAAGCTTATAGCTTAGTCTTTCTTTTATTCTTAAACTAGCTCCATAAAGCCTATTGTCTTGATGGATGAATATTTCATATTCATTTTTTAAGCCTTTGTGGTTTAAAAAACGCAAAAGACTATGATTTTGACTTTGTAGAAAAGTTTGTGTGTTAAGTTTTTTTAGTTCATAATATTCTAGTGCTAATTCTTTATAAAATGCTATAGGCGGTATTAAAAAATCATGAGTATTTGTAAGATAATTCTTACATTCTATTTTTTTATCATTATCATTTTCTAAAAGTAAAATTCCTATTAAGTCTACATAATCAAGCCTTGGTGTTTTTTCATTTGCTATGCTTAAGCCAGAACTTTCTTCGCTTTGTTTGATAACTTGTGTATTAACATACAAAAAGGTTTGTTCATCACAAATTGCTTTTTCATTTTGTATATCTTGAAAAGTATTGATAAGCCCAAAATTTTTTACCAATTTAAAAGATGAGTTTTCAATGCTTATAGATGATATAGCATGGGTTGATGAGTTAGTGTGATTCCAAGTGTGCATGCCTAAGATTTGATAGTTTTTTAGCTCTTTTGGAAAAATGATTTTTTCATTAGCTTTAATCTTTGTAGTTTTTTCACAAAAAAATGAGTTTTTATGCTCCATTTTGGTTAAATTTGAAGGTGTAAAGATATGAAATTTTCTTTTTGAGCAAATGATATTTTCTTTGGATTTTTTAAAGCTGTGTAAATTTTCAATGATGTTTTTTCCAAGCTCTTGCATAGCTAGTGGTATAGGATGAAAATTATAGTTTTGATTAAAATCATAAAGATTATTTTTTTGGTAGTAAAGATCTACATCAATTAGATTGAAACCATAATAAGCACAATTTTTCCTATGAGCTTCATTGATAGCTTTTGTTTTGTCATTACAAGCTGGTATGGGGAGTATAAGCACTATGGTGATTTTATTTGTTTTGTAAAGTTCTTCGTAAAAATAGTCAATATTTCTAAGTATAATATTTAAACTCATAGGGCTTAAATAATCATTGATATTTGATTCGCTAATGAGAAAATCACTTTTATGTATAGTATCTTTATGGCGTATTAACTCATAAAGATTTTGTAAAGAAGTGCTAAGCCCTAAAGCATAATTATGTAGTGTAATGTCTTTATTTTCAAGACCTATTCTAAGACCATTTTTAACTACACTATTGCTACCACCTAGTAAGATTACATTCATTTAAACCTTTCCATAGTTTAATAATTTTTATTTATTTTATAAAATATTTTTTAATGAATAATTTCAGAGCAAAAACCCCTTATTTTGCCTTTAAATAAGCATTTGACAAAGATAACAACTTTAGCTATATTTTTAAATTCATTTTGAGTTTATTTGGGATTTTAATGGATAAATTGTGTCAAAAAAGAGATGTTTTTTATATAGCTGGTTATGATCCTAGAGGATATAGGCATTATTATGCTATGTTTAAAAAAAATTTAACCGAGCAAAATACACTTTTAAATTATGATTATACTTTATCAAAAGCTCAAGTTAATGCTTATCCTTCTTGGCAAATTCAAACCCCATATACAAGCACTACTTATACCTTTTTAAGCTGGAATGATATAGTCAAAAAAAACTGGTCAGAAGGTATAAAAGATGCTTTGAGTGATTGTTATAGTTTTTTTAGAATTTATACCATCACAGGGCTTTTTTTAAAATTTGGTAAGGAATCCCCACACCAACTTATCACAGGTTATTATCCATTTTTTTATGTACTTTTGAGTTTGATTTTTACTTTATTTTGTGCTTTTGGAAGCTTGTTTTATTTGCAAAATTTTCATATTGTTTTGGGAATTTTAGCCTTTATTTTATCATTAGTATTTTTACCAAAAATGCTTTATAAATTAGGCAAGAAATTGGCTGTTTTTTGGATAGCTAGAATTTGTTCTTTTTGTACAAACTGGGAGAAAAATTCTCAAGGTGAGCTTGAGTTAAGAATGGATGATTTTGCTAGAGTTATTTTTGAAAAACTAAAAGAAAATGTAAATGATAAAAATTATGAACTCATCTTAAGCGCACATAGCGTAGGAACGGTGCTTTGCATAAATGTTTTAGCAAAAGTACTTAGAAAATGCGAAAAAGAAAATATTTCTTTTGAAAATTTAAAAGTTTTAACTTTAGGTGAGTGTATACCTTTAGTAAGCTATCAAAAAAGATCTTTTGGGTTTAGAAAAGATTTAGAGTATTTAGGAAGTAAAAATTTAATATGGTATGATTTTACTTCTATTATCGATGGGGCTTGTTTTGCACAAGTTGATTTTATACGCACAAGCGGAGTAAAAGCACAATTTAGTCCAAAATACCTTTCGGCTAAATTTCATACCTTATATAAAAATAAAGATTATAAAAAAATCAAAAAAGACAAATATAAAGCACATTTTTTATATTTATTTGCCACGCAAATTCAAGGAGTATATAACTTTTTTGAATTTATCATAGGTAAAAATAAACTAGAAGAAAAAATCAAATAGGAGAAAACATGGGTCAATGTCCTTTTCATCCAAAGCCTTATAAAAATAAAGCTTCTACATTAACCACTTTTTTGTTAAAAAGAAGATCATGGCTTGATGGACTTTATGAGCGAAGCTATAAAATGATGATGGGCAGAGTAAAAATGCCTGGATTTGATCTATATGTAGTAAATGATCCAAAAGAAGTTAGACGCATCATGGTAGATGAGGTTAGAGAATACCCAAAAAGCCAACTTTTACATGAACTTTTAGAGCCACTTTTAGGTATAAGCATTTTTACAACTAATGATAGAGTATGGGAAAAGCAAAGAGAACTTTTAAGGCCTTCTTTTGAAATGACAAGGATTTCTAAGGTTTTTAATTTAATGAGTGAAGCAGCTTCTGATATGATGGCAAGATTTGCAAAGTATGAAGATAAAGCGATTGTAGAAGTAGATGAAGCTATGACTTTTGTGACTGCAGATGTGATTTTTAGAACTATCATGTCATCAAAACTTGATGAGCAAAAAGGCAAACTTGTTTTGGATGCTTTTGTAACTGTGCAAGAAGAAACAGTTAAAACAGCTATGCGAAGAATGTTTCGCTTTCCAACTTGGCTTTCAAATCTTTTGGGCGAGAGAAAAAGACTTAAAGCAGGTGGAGTTATACGCAAGGTTTTATCAGATATTATAAAGCCAAGATATGATAACGCCCTAAATGATCAAGGAAAATATGAAGATATTTTATCATCATTGCTTATGGTAGTCGATGCAGATACTAATGAGAGATTTTCTTTTAATGAAATTTTAGACCAAGTTGCCATGCTTTTCTTAGCAGGCCATGAAACTACTGCAAGCTCACTAACTTGGACGCTATATATTTTAAGTATTTCTCCAGATGAGCAACAAAAAGCTTATGAAGAAATCATGCAAGTTGCAGGTGATGAGGAGTTTAAGATAGAACATATTAGAGCGATGAAGTATGTTACTAATGTGTTTAAAGAAAGCTTAAGACTTTATCCACCAGTTGGTTTTTTTGCTAGAGAAGCAAGAAATGAAAGCAAAATGAGAGATAAGCTTATTAAAAAAGGTTCAGGCGTAGTTGTAGCTCCATGGCTTATTCATAGACATGATAGTTTTTGGGAAAATCCACATGAGTTTGATCCAAGTCGCCATGAAGATAAAAGCAAGATTAAAAAAGACACTTATATGCCTTTTGGTATGGGAGAGCGTGTGTGTATAGGGCAGGGTTTTGCTATGCAAGAGGCTGTTTTGATTTTAGCTAATATTTTAAGGACTTATAAGTTAGAATTAGAAGAAAATTTTATACCTGATATAGTAGGAAGACTTACTATAAGATCAGCAAATGGTATGAATATAAGATTTACAAAAAGGCAAAAATGAAAGAAAAATTAGCAGGAACTATACTACTTTGCGCTATTGTTCCTTTAGCGGTGGTTAGTTATCTTTTTATTGTTATAGTGGGTACTTTTGGTAATCCTGCTAGGGTTAGACAAGGTGTGAGAGCGCTTGATCATTTTGTCAATGCTACTTTGTTTAATGGTTATGCTTGGGAGTCTTTATCATCTCATGCTTGGAGGGAACGCGATAAAAGATGGGCTAAAATAGTTATTAAAATCACAGATTTTTTTGACAAAAATCACTGCCAAAAGGCAAATAAAAGAGAACAACCTATAGTGGATTTAGTTTTAGAAAGAAAGCTTACCGAACAAACTGTCGGTAAGCAGCTTTAGTTTTCTCCAAATAAAGCTTTAAGGTTTTTAAACGCTTCTTCTTGGTTATTAGTTTTATCTTCATTATTTACTTCATTAAGTTCTATCTCATATCCAAGAAGCATACTAGCTAGGCGTATATTGATACCACTTTTTCCTATGGCTTTACTTTTTTGCTCGCTATTTAGCGTTACAATAGCTTTTTTATCTTCGATATTAACTGAGTTTATAATGGCTGGAGCTAAGCTTCTTGTGATTAAAATTGCCATTTCGTTAGAATACTCAATGCAGTCGATATTTTCATTTTTTAATTCTTTGCTTACAGCATTGATTCTAACTCCTTTTATGCCTACAGTTGCTCCTACTGCATCAACACTTGGGCTATTAGCTTGCAAGATGATTTTTGCTCTCTCGCCTGGAATTCTTGCACTTGCATAAATATTTATAAGACCATCTTTGATTTCAGGAACTTCAGCTTTTAATAAAGCTTCTAAAAATTTAGGGCTAGTTCTACTAAGCTCCATTCTCATACCTGATTTATCAATATATACATGTCTAATAACAGCTTTAATCACATCGCCTACTTTAAATTTTTCACCTTTGATACGATTTTTTCTAGGTAAATATGCACGAAACTCATCAATTTCTACATAAGTATTTTCTTCACTATCTACTCTTACCACGCTACCAAAAACCATGTGCCCTACCATTTTTTGGTATTTTTCATAGATTTTTTCTTCTAAGAGTTTTTGAATGTTATATTCTAATTCTTTATGTAAGATATTTACAGCAGTACGACCTAAATTTTCTAAAGAACATTCATAAGTTAGCTCATCACCAATTTCTACATCTTTAGCTTCCGTTCTTGCTTTACTTAAAGCGATAAAATGCTCATTTTCATTTTCTAATCTTTCGTCATTATCAGCTACTACGATGATTTTTTGATAAAGTTGTAAATTTTTACCTGAATCAACAAAAAATTCATACTTATCACCATAAATTTTCTTAGCAGTATTAATAAGTGCTTTTTTAACTCTTTCTCTTACATCTTCTATTTGTAAATTTTTCTCATTAGCAATGGATTCAATTATATCTGTGATTTTTTCCATAATGACAATACAACCTTAATTTTGGATTTTAAAAGTTTGAAGAATAAAATTATATCTTTAATAAGTTTAATTAAAAGTAAAATTTGCTATAATTTCAGATTAAAAAAACTTGAGGATGATGATATGGATTTAAAAATAGCAAGAACCTCTGTTGATGAAAAGCCAAAAAGTATAAGTTTAGAAAGTATTGAAAAGGCTGTGGATAAAGAAGGTCAAAAATTTTTCTATTTTGATAAAGACAATGCACATAAGCAATTAATCGCTTTAGTAGAGCATTTTGAAAAAAAAGGAAAATGTGTTTATCATAGAACGATCAAATATGGTTTAGATGATACAGATTTTATGTATGAGGTACACATTCTTTGAGTAAAAAACTTTTTATACAAACTTTAGGTTGCGCTATGAATGTGCGTGATTCAGAGCATATGGTAGCCGAACTTAAAGAAAAAGAAAATTACGAATTAACTCAAGATGCAAAAGAAGCAGATTTGATTTTAATCAATACTTGCTCAGTACGTGAAAAGCCTGTGCATAAGCTTTTTTCAGAAGTTGGAAGTTTTGAAAAAATCAAAAAAAATGGCGCTAAAATAGGAGTTTGTGGTTGCACTGCTTCACACTTAGGAGATGAGATTTTTAAGCGTGCTCCAAATGTGGATTTTGTTTTGGGTGCTAGAAATGTTTCTAAGATCACAAAGGCTGTAAATACGCCAAAATTTTTAGGTAATGATATAGATTTTGATGAGAGTAATTATGCTTTTGCAGATTTTAGAAACAGCCTTTATAAAACCTATATTAATATCTCTATAGGTTGTGATAAACATTGTACTTATTGTATAGTGCCTCACACAAGAGGAGATGAAATTTCTATACCTTTTGAGATTATTAAAAATGAAGCATTGAAAGCTGTTTCTAAAGGTGCTAAAGAGATTTTTTTACTAGGACAAAATGTTAATAATTATGGCAAAAGATTTTCTAATGCACATGAAAAGATTAATTTTTCAGATCTTTTAGAAAAATTAAGTGAAATCGAAGGTTTAGAGCGTATTCGCTTTACAAGCCCACACCCATTACATATGGATGATAGATTTTTAGAGGTTTTTTCTAAAAATCCTAAAGTATGTAAGTCTATGCATATGCCTTTACAAAGCGGTTCGAGTGAAATTTTAAAGGCTATGAAACGCGGTTACACTAAAGAGTGGTATTTAGATAGAGCATTGAAATTGCGTTCTATGTGTAAGGATGTGAGTATTTCTACTGATGTGATTGTAGCTTTTCCAGGTGAGAGCGATAAAGACTTTGAAGATACTATGGATGTGCTTGAAAAAGTGCGATTTGAGCAAATGTTTTCTTTTAAATACTCTAAAAGACCACTAACTAAAGCTGCAATTATGCCAAATCAAATTCCTGATGATATAGCTTCAAAACGCTTGAGTATTTTACAAGCAAGACATACAGAAATTTTAGATGAAATTGTTGCAAAACAAAAAGATAAAGAATTTGAAGTTTTATTTGAAGAATTAAGAAGTGAAGGTTTTGTAGCAGGTAGAAGTGATAATAACTTTTTGATTCAAGTTAAAGGTAGTGAAGAGTTATTAGGACAAATGAAAAAAGTAAAAATCACCAATCCTAGGCGTATGGTGTTAAATGGCGAAATCCTTTAAGATTAATCTTTTAGCTTTTGGAATTTTTTTATTACAATGGCTGATTTTTTTAACTTGTAGAAAGGTTTATTTAGGGCAAAAGCTTCCAAAAAGATCATGTGTGATACTTTTTTGGCATGGGCGTCTTGCTCTAATGCCTTTTGCTTATCGTAAAATGGGTATTAAAGGAAAAAAGGCTTATGTGATGATTTCACACCATAAAGATGGAGAAATCATTGCTAGAAATATTGCCTT
This sequence comes from Campylobacter sp. IFREMER_LSEM_CL2194, assembly GCF_025771685.1. NCBI lineage: Bacteria > Pseudomonadati > Campylobacterota > Epsilonproteobacteria > Campylobacterales > Campylobacteraceae > Campylobacter > Campylobacter sp. IFREMER_LSEM_CL2194. The sequence continues at coordinate 109,970 of NZ_JAKMQS010000005.1, read as the reverse complement.
TTTTGGTTTGGATACTTTAAGAGGTAGTACAAGCAAAGGTGCTTTGGCTTTATTAAAACAATCTTTTAAAATTTTAGATCAAGGTGATGATGTGATTATCACTCCAGATGGGCCAAGAGGGCCTTATCATAGTGTTTCAGATGGTTCTGTGATGATAGCTTTGAAAAAAAATGCTCCACTTTTTTTGCTAAATTATGAAGCAAGTTCTTTTTGGGAATTTAAAAGTTGGGATAAAATGATCTTACCTAAACCTTTTTCTAAGATTACCTATAGACTAAGTGAAGAAATCAAAATACAAAATTTAAATTTAGAAGAAGCTAAAGTATTGATAAAAGAAAAATTTGATATGATAAGTCAAATAGACAAAGGATAAACACTATGTTATCTTTTTTTAGAAAATATATTTTGCAACTTTTAGTATGTATTTGCTATGATGAAAAACAATACATTATAAGATGTCATACTTGGAAAAAATCCCAAGCTGTTGATACTTTTGAAAAAAGCTTTGAAGATAAAGAAAAAGCCATAGAATATGTAAAAAATTTAACTAAAGATTTTCAAATTTATTATATATGCACTTTTTTTACTCCTATTGCACAAGGCGTTGTGCCAAGCTCAAATTTTAAAGATCTTTCTAATTTTGGTGTCGATGCAAGTAGTGTTAAGTGTATTTCTTTTAATAATGGTTTATTGTATGCATCTAATCATTCTTTAAGCTCATATGAGCAAGAATATGAGGCTTTTGGCGGTTTGGATTTGCTTTATTCGCCTTTTTCTTTGCTTTATCATTGTATGGTAAATAAAGGTTTTGAAGAAAAAATAGGCCTTTATGTGTATAGATACCATGACTTTGTTGCGATGTTAATTTGTAAAAATGAGACTATATTGTTTGGAAGTTATTTTAATATAGCTAGTCAAAATTATGATGAAGATGATTTTTTTGATGATATTAAAGAAGAATTTGATTTACAAATTGATGATGAAAATCAAGAAGAAGAAAATGAGCAAAATTATGACTTAAAAAGTTTAGAAGAAATGAGTCAAGAGCTTGATAAACTTGAGGAATTAGATGAAGAAAAAGAAGAACTTCCTATTGAGTCTTTAGAAAATTTTAGCTCAGATATGAAAATGATAGAATACATCATCTCAAGTGTAAAAGAATTTTATCAAAATCCTTTGTATGATAATAGCTTTTTGGAAGAAATTGTGATTTTTGATGAGGAAAGTTTTAGCCCAACCTCGCTTGATTATTTAGAAAATGAACTTTTTATAAAACCTAAAGTAGAACTTGTAGATACTTTAAATTTGATGAATGAACTTATGGTGAAGGACTTAAAACTATGAGATATAGTCTAATCAAACCTAAGATAAAACCTGTTTTTAATCTTTTTACTAGAATTTGGATTTATTTTACTAGTATTAGTGTTGCTTTGATTTTTGTAGTATTTATTGTGGTAGTTTTTAAAAGCTATTATGCGTCTGTGCAACTTGATAATAAAAAAGAAGAGTTAGCCCAAATTATCGCACAAATTAATGCAAATAAGCTTAAATATCAAGAATTAGTAAGACAAAATGATAAAGCAGAGTTGATTTTGGGAGATTTAGAGCAAGAGCAAGAAAATGGTAAAAATAAAGTTTTATTAAAAAGCATTCAAAATCTTTTTACTCTAGTGCCTAAAAACATATCTTTAGATGAGGTTTTAATGGAAGATAGATCACTTATTTTAAGAGGCATTACACCTACTAAAGAGATGTTTGCATTGTTATTAGAAGCTCCATTAAGAAGTATTTTTTCCAATTCTCAAACAAGTTATTATCAATTAGAAAATGGGTGGTATCGCTTTGTAAGTGTAAATATCACTATACCAGAGGAAATGTATGAGCAAAAACGATAAAAGCTTAGAAGAAGCTGATGTATTAAAGATATTAATTTATTCTTTTTCATTTGTAGCACTTTGTGCGATTTTGATTTTATTCTTAATCGTGCCTTTTTTGAAAGATTATAAAATCGAACATTCAAGATTAGCAACCCAGCAAATTCAAAACACTAAAGCAATAAATGAGCTGCAAGCTTTAGAAAAAGTTATTGATGAGTTTCAAAAGGTAAATGCGCAAAATTTAGCTCAAATCAATGCAGAATTTTCACAAAAAGAATTATTAGAATTTATGAAAAATTACTTTGATGATGTAAAAATCAATCTTATTCCTATTAAAAAAGAGCAAGAGTATCTAAAGTATCAATTTGGAGCTAATGTAAAGATGAAAAATCCTCAAGCTTTTTATTCTTTTTTAAATGATTTGCAAAGATATAAAAATTTAATAGAAGTTAGCACTCCTGTGGAGTTTAAATCCGAAGAAAAACACATCAATCTTAAATTTAAGATCAAAGTGTTTTACGCACAAGCTATTCAAAGATGATTACTTCATTATTTTGATAGGGAGAAATTTCTTCTTCTTTTTTATCATCTTGTTTTACATCTTGAATTTCTGAGTTTTCTTGCGTGTTTGGCTCTTCTTTGATTTCTTTTATACTAGTTTTTAAACTAGATGTGATTTCTTTATAAAAAGTAACAAAAACTTTATCAATTTCTAAAGCACTTGCTGCAAGACTTTCATTAACTTGGGTTGGAACAGCACTGTATACCTCTCTAAAGCTTTCTATACTTGCTTGTCCTTTTATAGGATAATTTAAAATAATAGGATCGTTTAATTTTGCCGAGCTTGTTGTGCTTTGGAAAGTATCTTCTTGATGTAAATTATTTAAATGACTTTGAGCTTCTAAAATGATCATAAAAGAAGACTCTACGCTATCGCCACCAAGACTTGAATTTCTTCTAACCTTATCTTCATATAAATTAGCATTGATAACTATATTAAAAATATAATCAGGATTTTCATTATCTATAGTATATCCTTTACTTTGAAGCAATGCTTTACTATCTTCTAAAAGTTGTTTTTTGAGTAATTCTAAGCTTTTGTTGATTCTTTGATTTAGAGTAGATTGCTCAAAATATGAACTATAAAAAGTACTTTTTATAATTTCTACATCATTGATTTTGACTTTAGGGCTATTAGCATTTGTGTGGTTGTGTTCTTCAAAAGTACTTTTAAAATTTGGCATAGAAATATAATAAGTTTTTTGATTACCAGCGCAAGCACTTAAAAATAAAATTATGCTAAAAAATAATAATATTTTTTTCATTTTCTCTCCTTGTGATTTTTATAATTATAACAATTTTTTGCTATATTATATGTTTTATAATAAGGGCTTTTTATGGAATTTTGGCAAAATATTTATGCAAATTTTGATGTGGTAGCTTTTGAAATTTTTGGTTTAAAAGTGCATTGGTATGGCATTATGTATGTGTTAGCTTTGCTTGTTGCTTTAATGGTTGCAAAATACTATGCGATTAAAGACAATATGGGAATTTCTAAAGCTATGCTTGATAGCTATTTTATATGGGTAGAAATTGGTGTAATTTTAGGTGCAAGAATAGGTTATATTTTAATTTATGATGCGCATACTTTATGGTATCTTACTCATCCTTGGCAAATTTTCAATCCCTTTTATAATGGAGAATTTGTAGGGATTAGAGGTATGAGTTACCATGGAGCTGTTGTTGGATTTTTAATAGCAACTTATGCTTTTTGTAAAAAAAATAAGCAAAATTTATGGAAATATTTAGATTTAGTTGCTATTAGTGTGCCATGTGGATATATTTTTGGTCGTATTGGAAATTTTTTAAATCAAGAATTATTTGGTAGAGCTACAGAAGTACCTTGGGGTATTTATGTAGATGGGATATTACGTCATCCATCGCAGCTTTATGAGGCATTTTTAGAAGGTTTTGTAGTTTTTGCTATTTTATTACTAATAAAAAAATATAAAAAATACAATGGAGAATTGATTGCTTACTATACGATTTTGTATGCTCTAGCGCGCTTTGTATGTGAGTTTTTTAGAGAGCCTGATTTTGGCATAGGCTTTGTTGCTTTTGGTATGAGCATGGGTCAGATATTGAGCTTATTAATGTTTTTATTAGGACTATTTTTATCTTTTTATTTAAGAAATATTAAAAAAAATTTATAAATTTTTATTTATTTTAAGAATAAAAGTTCTATAATTGCTCCGATATTAAAACTTATCAACTTTTAAAAGGAGTAAATATGAGCCAACTCATTGAAGGTTTTTTAGGCAAGAGTATTGATGGCAAAAAAAGCAAAATGCCAGCAAAACTTGACTATATTCAAAGTGCGACAGGCTTAATTTTAGGCTTGTTTATGTGGGCACATATGTTGTTCGTTTCTACCATTTTGGTTAGTGATGATTTTTTTGATTCAGTGGTTCACTTTTTAGAACTAAAATTTATCATTAATAGCCCTATGATGAGCTACATCACTTCTTTCTTGGCTGCCTGTGTTTTGGTTATTTTCTTTGTGCATGCGGGTCTTGCAATGAGAAAATTTCCTATTAATTTCAGACAATACCAACTTTGTAGAACACACTTAAAATATATGAATCATGGTGATTCTTCTTTATGGTGGGTTCAAGCTGCAACTGGTTTTGTAATGTTTTTCTTGGGTTCTGCGCACTTAATTTTTATCATTACTAATGCAGATAAAATCAGTGCTGATATGTCAGGTGATAGAGTAGTGAGCCATTTTATGTGGTTATTTTACATTGCCTTATTAATCTGTGTTGAGTTGCATGGTAGTATTGGTCTTTATAGATTATGTGTAAAATGGGGTTGGTTTGAAGGTAAAGATGCAAAAGAAAGTCGTAAAAAACTTAAAAAAGCAAAATGGTTTATTAGTATTTTCTTCTTAGTTTTGGGTGTATTAAGCTTAGCTGCTTTTGCAAAAATAGGCTTTAATAATTACCAAAACAACTCTGTAGCGCAAATAGTAAAAACTTATGATGGAGCTAAATATGAACATACAATATAGTGATGCTTTAGTTATCGGTGGTGGTCTTGCAGGTTTAAGAGCTGCTATTGAAGTTGCAAAAAGTGGTCAAAGTGTAACTTTATTAAGTATTTGTCCAGTTAAAAGATCTCACTCAGCTGCTGTACAAGGTGGTATGCAAGCGAGTTTAGGAAATAGCGTTAAAGGTGAGGGAGATAATGAAGATGTGCATTTTGCTGATACAGTAAAAGGATCTGACTGGGGCTGTGATCAAGAAGTTGCAAGAATGTTTGCGCAAACTGCTCCAAAAGCTGTGCGTGAGCTTGCTGCCTGGGGTGTGCCTTGGACTAGGGTTACAAAAGGACCTAGAACTGTAGTTATCAATGCTCAAAAAACAACCATTGAAGAAAAAGAAGAAGCACATGGTCTTATAAATGCAAGGGACTTTGGTGGTACTAAAAAATGGAGAACATGTTATATCGCTGATGCAACAGGACACTGTATGCTATATGGTGTGGCAAATGAAGCGATTAAACATCAAGTTAAAATCATCGATAGAATGGAAGCAGTAAGAATTATCCATGATGGTAAAAAATGTCTAGGGGCTATTGCTAGAGATTTAACTAATGGAGAATTAATCGCTTATGTTGCTAGAGGAACTATGATTGCAACAGGTGGTTATGGTAGAATTTATAAACAAACCACAAATGCTGTTATTTGTGAAGGTACAGGAGCTGCTATTGCACTTGAAACTGGACTTTGCAGACTTTCAAATATGGAAGCAGTGCAATTTCACCCAACTCCAATCGTACCAAGTGGTATCTTACTAACTGAAGGTTGTAGAGGTGATGGTGGTATCTTAAGAGATGTTGATGGTTACCGCTTTATGCCTGATTATGAGCCTGAGAAAAAAGAACTTGCAAGTAGGGACGTTGTAAGTCGTAGAATGATGGAGCACATTAGAAAAGGTAAAGGTGTAAAAAGCCCTTATGGAGATCATTTATGGCTTGATATTTCTATCCTCGGTCGTGCTCATGTTGAAAAAAATCTTCGCGATGTTCAAGATATTTGTAAAACATTTAATGGTATTGATCCTGCTGATGAGGGTCCAAAAGGCTGGGCACCAGTTTTACCTATGCAACATTACTCAATGGGTGGTATTAGAACTAAACCAACCGGAGAAAGTCAATGGTTAAATGGTCTTTTTGCGTGTGGTGAAGCAGCTTGCTGGGATATGCACGGATTTAACCGCTTGGGTGGAAATTCATGTTCAGAAACTGTTGTTGCAGGTATGATCGTAGGGGATTATTTTGCACAATATTGTAAAGAAAATGGTAATGATATTGATACAAATATCGTTAAATCTTTCCTTTCTAAAGAGTATGATTACTTAAAATCTCTTGTTAGCAAAGAAGGAAAGCATGATGTATTTGAAATCAAAAACAGAATGAAAGACATTATGTGGGAAAAAGTAGCTATCTTTAGAACAGGCCAAGGTCTTGAAGAAGCGGTTAAAGAGCTTGAAGAATTGTATCAAAAATCACTTGATTTAAAAGTACATGATAAAGAATTAAAATGTGCAAATCCAGAGCTTGAAGAAGCTTATAGAGTTCCAAGAATGCTAAAAATTGCTTTATGTGTTGCTTATGGTGCGCTTTTAAGAACAGAAAGCCGCGGGGCTCATTATAGAGAAGATTATCCAAAAAGAGATGATTTAAATTGGATGAAAAGAACAAATACTTACTGGGTAGAAGGTGAAAGTATGCCTAGAGTTGAGTATGAAGATCTTGACATTATGAAAATGGAAATCCCACCTGCATTTAGAGGTTATGGTGCTAAAGGAAATATCATTGAAAATCCATTAAGCGAAAAACGTCAAGCTGAAGTTGATGCAATCCGTGAAAAAATGGAAGCAGAAGGCAAAGGTAGATATGAAATTCAACATGCTTTAATGCCTTATGAATTACAAGCTAAATTTAAAGCACCAAATCAAAGAATAGGAGTTGATTATGAGTAGAAAATTAACAATAAGAGCATTTAAATATAATCCATTAAGTAAAATTTCTAAGCCTCATTTTGTTACTTATGAGCTTGAAGAAACTCCATTTATGACGATTTTTGTGTGCTTAACTCAAATCAGAGAAAAAATGGATGCGGATTTGAGTTTTGACTTTGTATGTAGAGCAGGGATTTGCGGAAGCTGTGCTATGATGATCAATGGTAAGCCAAAACTTGCTTGTAAAACATTGACAAAAGACTATCCAGATGGTGTTATAGAACTTATGCCTTTACCTGCATTTAGACACATTAAGGACTTAAGTGTTAATACAGGTGAGTGGTTTGATGGTATGTGCAAACGCGTTGAAAGCTGGGTGCATAATGAAAAAGAAACAGATATTTCTAAACTTGAAGAACGTATTGAACCAGAAGTTGCTGATGAGACTTTTGAGCTTGATCGTTGTATAGAGTGTGGAATTTGTGTTGCTTCTTGTGCAACTAAGTTAATGAGACCTGACTTTATCGCAGCTACTGGGCTTTTAAGAACAGCTAGATATTTACAAGATCCACATGATCACAGAACCATAGAAGATTTTTATGAATTAGTGGGTGATGATGATGGTGTGTTTGGATGTATGTCTTTACTTGCATGTGAAGATAATTGTCCAAAAGAACTACCTTTACAAAGCAAAATCGCTTATATGAGAAGACAGCTTGTCGCTCAAAGAAACAAATAATCCTAGCCCCCAAGAAAAGGGGGCTCTTAAAACCTTACTAAAACAAATTTGGCAAAATCATAGCGTTTATCTTGACACAAATACACTTTTTGATGAAAGTTTAATTGATGCTCAAAAAGCAGCAATTATTTTAAGTACTAATCTTGATAATTATGAAAGATTTAGCGCTTTAAATGAATTTAAAAGTTTGATGAAAAGTTTAAATTTACGCTTAGATCTTTATGGCATTCAGTATGCGCAAGTTTGTTTTATTAATGCTTTAAATTTAGGAATTTTAGATAAAAACGAGCTTTTAAAATCCTTGGAAAAACTTCAAAAAATCACTGATAATACTTTAATATATGCTTTTGTATCTAGGCAAAAAATTATTCAAAAAGATTACAAGCAAGAAGTTAAAAACTCACATCAAACGCTAGATCTCATTAACCAAAATTTACAAGAGCTTTGCGAAGATGAAAAAGTTCAAAAACTCTTACAAGAAGCTTTGGTTAAATTTAGCAATATTGATTTTTCTATCGCGGTAACGGGTGTGGTAAATGCAGGTAAATCAAGTATGCTAAATGCACTTTTAAAAAAAGATTTTTTAGGTGTATCTAACGTGCCTGAAACTGCAAATTTGAGCGTTTTAAAATATGGCAAAGAGCAAAAAGCTAAGATATATTTTTGGAGTGAAGAAGAATGGCAAGAAATTTTAAAAAGCTCTAAAGATAATCAAGATATGCAAGAACTTATAAAACAATTAGAGCAAAATTTTAATCTAAATGAATATCTTGAAAAAGAAAATAAAAATATAGAAATAAAAATTGAAGAATTAAAAAATTACACTAGTGCAAAAAACAAAATCTCAGCACTTATTAAAAAAATAGAACTTTTTTCATCGCTTGATTTTTTAAAAGATAATGTTTGTATAGTTGATACTCCAGGACTTGATGATGTTATTATCCAAAGAGAACTTTTAACAAAAGCGTATATAAGCAAGGCTGACTTTTTAATCCACCTTATGAATGCTTCTCAAAGTCTTAGTCAAAAAGATTGTGATTTTATTATAGAATGTTTGTTAACTTCAAGGGTAAGTAAGCTTTTAATTGTGCTTACTAAGGCTGACTTGCTTAGTCAAAAAGACTTGCAAGAAGTAATTAACTATACTAAAAATAAACTCAAAGAAAATTTAGCACAAAAGCAGCTTAGCCAAGAATTATTAGATAATGTGGATTTTGTGTGCATTTCTTCAAAACTAGCTAATGATTTTTATCAAAAAAAAGGTGGAAATTTAGAGCAAAGCAATATTTTAACACTAGAAGAACTTATAGCTAAAAGCTTATATGATAAAAACAAAATTGCTCTAAGTGCTTATAAAAAAGAATTATTATTACATTTAGAAAAAATAGAAGAAAAAATTAAATTTTCCAATAAAATGCTAACTTACGAAAGCTTTGAGCTTGATAAGCAAAATCAAACTATTATCAATGATTTTAAGGCAAAAAAAGAAAAATTAATGCAAGTAAAAGCAGAGCTAAGTGCTATTTTTAACAAAAAAGATGAAAATACTCAAGAAATTTTAACGCTTTTGCATTTACTAGCTAAGAAATTAAAAGAAAAACTTATAGATGAGCTAAAATATAATCAAAATAATAAAATTAAAAACAACACTCAAAGACTAAATACTATCATCGATACGACTTTAAAAGATGGAATTTTTGATCTTTTAAGAGAGTTAAAACAGCAAAGTGAGTATAAGATCAATGAGCTTAAAACCACACTAAGTGTGAAATATGATTTTTTAAAAGCTATTTTAGAGCAAAATTGTGATGATTTTAAAAGTAAGGTTGAAGCAAAAATAGAAAGTATTTTCACTAATGATCTTTTTATGGCATTAAAAACAGGACTTTTAAAAAATTTAGAGTTTGCTCAAGATATTTATAAACTAGAAAGCTCTTTAGAAAATCAAATTTTGAAAAAATTACAAACATTTAATATAGAAAAAATTGCCCTAGATTTAAAAAATAATCAAGAATTTTTTACTAATTTAGAGCTTAGTTTGAATTTATACGAAAAAGAACAAGAAGAGCAAATCAAAGACTTAAAAGACTTGATTTTACAAATAGAGCAAAATGAGCAAAACTCCAAAGAGCTTTTAGAAAAAAACAACGCAAAATTACAAAGTTTAAAGACTTTAAAAACGGAGCTTTTAAATGCAAAATGATTTGATTAATGATTTTTTAAAAGCTTATGAAAATGCATATTGTAAAAGCTTTGATGATAGTTTTGAAGGAAAAATTTTAGCAATTAAAAATGCATTTTTAGAGCCAAGTTTGCATTTAAATGATGTCTTTTTAAAAGATCTTGAAATGATTGTAGCTAGCTATAAAAGGGCCATTAATGTGGCCATTATAGGGCAATTTTCTAGTGGTAAATCTACGCTTTTAAATTTAATTTTACAAAAAGAATGCCTGCCAACAGGCGTGGTGCCAGTGACTTTTAAGCCTACTTTTTTACGTTATGCTAAGGAGTATTTTTTAAGAGTTGAATATGAAGATGGTAGTGATGAGATTGTAGATATAGATGAGCTTTCTAAATTTAGCGATCAAAGAAATGAGCTAAAAGAAACTAAAAGTTTGCATCTTTTTGCACCTATTGAGCTTTTAAAAGATATCACGCTTATAGATACCCCGGGTCTAAACGCAAATACCACTGATACGCTAACTACTTTTAAAGAACTTTCTTTTATGCATAGTGCTATTTGGCTTAGTTTGATTGATAATGCAGGTAAAAAAAGTGAAGAAGATGCTATAAAAGCAAATGCCAAGCTTTTAGAGCGTGGTGGGATTTGCGTGCTAAATCAAAAAGATAAGCTAAGTCAAGATGAGCTAGAAAATGTTTTAAATTATGCGCATTTGGTTTTTGATAAGTATTTTGAAAAAATCATCGCAATTTCATGCAAAGAAGCAAAATTTGATTTACAAAAGTCAAATTTACCTTTACTTTATGAGTATTTAAAAGAGCTTGATTATGAGCGCATTAAAAAAGATTTTATCAAAGAAAAACTTAGTAATTTATGTGAACTTTTGTCAAATCAATATGATTTGTTTCAAAATGCGCTAGAACAATTAGAGCTTAAATTTAATACTATTTTGCAAACTTTCAAAGTAAGTAATCTAGAGCAAAAAATCAAAATTTTAAATCATAATTGTTTGGATAAATTAAAACTTGTTGGAGAAAAAATCGCCCAAGAAATTTTAAAATTTATTAAAGAAAAAGATAGTAATTATTATAAAGAAGCTAAGGGTTTATTTAAGAAAAATCTTTATGAAAAAGTTGCTTATAAAGCACCATATCTTTCAAGCGATGATGCGTTTTTGGCTATGTTTTATAACTCTGAAGTAATGAATAAGGAATTTAAAAGATTAAAAAATGAAATCGCTTTAGAATTTAGTCAAATTAAAGATGATTTTTCCTTATTTTTTACTCATTTAGAAGAGCAAATTTTGCTTTTTAAAGCTCAATTTTCAAATTTACAAAAAGAAAATGCCTTAGAAAGTGAAAAAGAATTTGCTAGTTTTAGAAGCTTTGCTAGTGCTAGCGAGGAGCTTTTTTTAAAAGATTTTAAGCAATTATTGTTTAAAAGCCAACTTGAACTTGATTTATTTTTAGAAAAGCTTAATCTAAAAGCTTTAGCAAATTATGAAAGCGCTACTAAACTTACTTTGGGATTTTTTAGCGCTAAAATGAATGCGAGTAAAGAATTTTACGAGCTTGATAGTACCGAGTTTAGCTTATATCATCCAAAAGCAAGTGAAGTGCATCAAAGGGTATTAACTGAGCTTAATGTATATGAATTTGAAGATTTGCTTTTAAATAAGCCTGTAGTTTTAAAAATTTATAAAAATTATATGCAAAGCTTTGTTGATTTTATTGAAGCTAAAAGGCAGATTATTTTGAATTTAAAAAGTGAATTTGATGCTAAAAAATCAATGATTTCTAGCATCAAATCCCAAATTTCTAAGCTTTAAAAATTTTTTCTAAGTGTGCTTTATAATTTGTGAAATACTCTTGCACTTGAGGATTTTTGATTACATCATTGGCTATGAAAGTAGGTAAAGCACTCATTCCTAAAAACTCATGTGCTTTGTGAAAGTGTAAATATACCCCATCAACTCCGGCTCCATTAAAGAATTCATTTTCATCGTTAAAGGCTTGTATTGGAGCATTCCAAGTTAGCGAAAGCATATATTTTTTATTTTTTAAAAGCCCGCCTGTACCATAATTCTTAGTAGGTTCATTATGACTTCTACCATCGTTTTTATAAAACACTCCATGTCCTGCTGTGAAAACATCGTCAATGTATTTTTTCACTATCCAAGGCTCTCCCATCCACCAACCAGGCATTTGCCAAATCAAAACATCAGTATTTAGAATTTTTTCTACCTCATTGTTTGTATCATAGCCTTGATCTATATGTGTTTGCTGGGTTTGTAAACCAAGTTCTTGTAAAGTTTTAAGTGCAAGCTCATGCAAGCTCGTGTTTAATCTTCCTTTAGAGTGTCCAAAGTTTTTTGCACCGTTTAATAATAATACTTTTTGCATATTTTATCCTTTTATGTTTTTTAAAATTATAATTTAACTATAATTTCATTTCAATACTGAAATTTATGTAAGATACTATACTATAAGAAAGTGTAAAACAAATATGTTACTTTTTATGATTGATTTTTTAAAAATAATATAAAAATTGTATTATTTTTTTTATTTAAGACTATATTAAAAAAGCAAGGAATAGAATGAATATAAGTTGATATTGTCAACAAAAAGGAGGAAAATATGCAAGATAATGTCATCGATCGTAGAAATTTTTTTAAATTAAGTCTTTTGGGTGGTGGTGTGGTTGCTGCTAGCGCTATGAGTGGTGGAGCTATATTGCATGCTGCAGAATTAACTCATGCGCACAAGAAAACACAAGGAGGTTCAAATAAAATAAGAGGAAAAATGTTTTTTCAAGTGCAGACTGATTTTGATAATCTAAGTGCAGCATGTGAGAGAATTTATCCAAAAGATGAGCAAGGTGATGGTGCTATAGGCTTAGGCGTGCCTTATTTTATTGATAATCAATTAGCTTCAGCTTATGGTTATAATGATAGAGAATACCTACAAGGGCCATTTATAGAAGGAATTGCTGAGCAAGGTTATCAAACTCCAATGAAACGCAATGAGATTTTCTTAGAGGGTGTTAAAGCTTTGGAAATAATATCTCAAAAGCGTTATAAAAAAACTTTTTCATCTTTAAAAGGAGTTGAGCAAGATAAAATTTTAGTTGATTTAGAAAAAAATAAAATCGATTTCATAGGATTTAAATCTTCTGAATTTTTTACTCTTTTAAGGGATATGATAATAGCTGGAGTTTTATCTGATCCAATTTATGGTGGTAATGATAATAAAAATGGTTGGAGAATGATGCAATATCCTGGTGCTCAAATGAGTTATATTGACAAGATCACAAGTGATGAGTTTTTTGACATAGAGCCTATGAGCTTAGCTGACATGGAAGGATAAATTATGGCAGAAGTATTAAAAAAAGTAGATGTGGTAACAGTAGGGGCTGGTTGGACAGGTGGTATAGTTGCAGCAGAACTTACCAAGGCTGGATTGACTGTCTTGAGCTTAGAGCGTGGTATGATGCAAACTACGGAAAATTTTGCAATGATTCACGATGAGTGGAGATATGGTATTAACTATGGTTTAATGCAAGATTGCTCAAAAGATACAGTAACTTTTCGCCATAATGTTAATGGTTTAGCCTTGCCATATAGAAAAATGGGATCTTTTTTACTTGGAAGTAATGTTGGTGGTGCAGGGGTTCATTGGAATGGTTGGACCTTTAGATTTTTACCTTATGATTTTGAGATTAAAACAAAAAGTTTTGAAAGATATGGTAATAAATTAGGTGATGATTATACCTTGCAAGATTGGGGTTTAACCTATAAAGATATGGAACCTTATTATGATAAGTTTGAAAAAACCTGTGGAATTTGTGGAGAAGAAAACCCACTTGCTGAAAAAATGGGTTTGTTTAGATCAAGTCCTTATCCGCAAGAACCTTTAGAAAACACTAAAATGCTTAAACGCTTCGAAAAAGCTGCAAAAGAAATGAAATTGCACCCATTTAGATTACCTGCGGCTAATTCAAAAGGCGGTTATACTAATCCAGATGGTCAAGATCTAGCCCCATGTCAATATTGTGCTTATTGTGAGCGTTTTGGTTGTGAGTATGGTGCTAAGGCTAGTCCTATTAATACTGTTATACCTAAAGCTATGAGCACAGGAAAATATACTATAAGAACTCATAGTAATGTTATAGAAATACTAAAAAAAGATGGTAAAGCTACGGGAGTTAGGTTTGTAGACACAAGGACTATGAAAGAGTATATTCAGCCAGCAGATATTGTAGTACTTACAAGTTATATGTTTAACAATGCTAAGCTTTTAATGGTAAGTGATATAGGTGAGCAATATGATCCAAATACAGGCAAAGGAACTTTAGGTAAAAACTATTGTTATCAAATCAATATGGGAACAACAGCGTTTTTTAATGAGCAATTTAATACATATATGGGTTCAGGTGCTTTAGGTACAACTTGCGATGATTATAACGGGGATAATTTTGATCACTCAAAAGAGAAGTTTTTGCACGGAGCTATGATTTATAGTGTGCAACTTGGAAATCGCCCTATCCAATCAGCTCCGCTGCCAAAAGGAACTCCAAGTTGGGGGGCTGAATTTAAAAAAGCTTTAAATTATAATTTTACAAGAGCTATTACAGTAGGAGGACAAGGCGCATCTTTACCACATAAAAGTAACTATTTGAGTTTGGATCCAACCTATAAAGATGCTTTTGGAATGCCACTTGTAAGACTTACTTATAATTTTACAGATCAAGATCGTGCTTTGCATAAATTTATAACAGATAAAACAGCTGAGGTAGCTAAAAAAATGCAAGGAGTGAGATCGATTAAAAAAGGAGCATACTTGAAAGATTATAGTATAGTGCCTTATCAATCTACACATAATACGGGTGGAACTACTATGGGTGCTGACCCTCAAACAAGTGTTGTTAATACTTACTTGCAACATTGGGATATGGATAATCTTTTTGTTGTGGGTGCAGGAAATTTTCAGCACAATAGCGGATATAATCCTACTGATACAGTTGGAGCTTTGGCTTATCGTTGTGCAGAGGGTATTTTAAAATATCATAAAAATGATAGACAATTAGTATAGATATACGTGAAGCATTTTGCTTCACGTATTATTTTTCGCTACTATCTTTTTCTTTTTTCTTTTTCCATAGATGAAGCGCAGCTCCGCATGCACCACCAACAATAGCAGCAATGATAAGATTTGTGATGAAATCCATCGAAACCCTTTTTAATGTGTATTCATTTTGATAAAAAATGATTTTGGATTATAATATAAAAAAGCATAATACTATATTAAAGGAAAGTATATGGAAGAAAAGTGCTATTTTACAGAATGTGGGTTTAACTATACCTTATCTTTGATTTCAGGCAAATATAAGATGAGTGTTTTGTACTGTTTATTTCGTTATGAAGTAGTAAGATATAATGAGCTTAAAAGATATCTTGGCAATATTTCTTTTAAGACTTTGACACATACTTTAAGAGAGCTTGAAAATGATGATTTAATCACGCGTAAAGAATATCCACAAATCCCACCAAAAGTAGAATACCGCCTTGCTAAAAAAGGACAAAGTTTAATCCCTATTTTACAGGCAATGTGTGATTGGGGTGAGGCAAATCAAAAGGAAGAAAAATGATAGAATTATTAGATGGTATAAATTTAGAAAAATACATGGGTACATGGTTAGAAATGGCTAGAAAACCTGCATTTTTTCAAAAAACTTGCAAAAGTGCTAAGGCAGAATATGAGCTAGAGTATGAAGGCTCTACGCCTATAATTAAAGTTAAAAATATATGCACAAAAGAAAATGGAGAAATCTCTCAAGCAAATGGTAAAGCTAGGGTAAAATCTCCAAGGGCTTTGGCGGTTAAATTTAGTATATTTATGAATATTTTTAACAAGCCAAATTATGAGATTATTTACATTGATACAAATTATCAAGTTTCTATCGTAGGTAGTCCTGATAAAAAATATCTTTGGATTTTATCAAGAGAGATTTTAGCAAAAGAGCAAATAAACTCTTTGCTTGAAATAGCCAAGCAAAGAGGTTTTGATACTAGCGATGTGATTTTTGATGAGTATTAATTTTCTGCGCTCATATCGATTACATAGCGGAATTTGGCTTTTCCTGAAGTGAGATTTTCATAAGCTTTGTCAATCTCACTTGGTTTGATGAGTTCAATTTCAGGATAAATTCCATGTTCTAAAGAAAAATCAAGCATTTCTTGAGTTTCTTTAATGCCTCCAATAAGTGAGCCATATACTTTTTTACCTGCTTTAAATACAAAATGAATAATGTTAATGCTAGGACTTACTTCATGTGGAGGTAATCCTACTATAGCCATCTCGCCACCAAATTTTAACAAATCCATATAAGCTAGCGGTTCATAAGGGGTTGGTATAGTAGAGATGATGAGGTCAAATCTTTCTTTTACCACACTTTTGTCTGTACTAGTATAAAAATTACTCACACCCATAGCTAGAGCTTCTGCTTTTTTGTTCTCATTTCTTGCAAAAACACTTACTTTTGCACCCATTTTTACAGCATATTTAACTGCCATCATACCAAGTCCACCAAATCCTGCTATGGCTACGCTTGAGCCTTCTTTGATATTTGAAAATTTAAGCGGTGAGTAGGTAGTAATACCCGCACAAAGTAAAGGCGCTACTTTGTCAAGTGGTGCATTTTTTGGTACATTGATAGCAAATTTTTCACTTACTACGATGTTATTTGAGTAACCTCCATAGGTGTTTTCATTATCATGAAATACATCTTTGCAGTTATAAGTGTAGATGGTTTTACCATTTTCGCAAAATTGCTCTTGAGATTTTTTGCATGCTTCGCACTCTCCGCATGAATTTACCATGCACCCAACCCCAGCATAATCACCTACTTTAAATTTACTCACATTTTCACCCACTGCGATAACTTCTCCTGCTATTTCATGGCCAGGTACGCAAGGGTAGGTTGCCTCACCCCATTCGCTTCTTGCAGTGTGTATGTCGCTATGGCAAATTCCTGCGTATTTGATAGCGATTAAGATGTCGTTTTTGCCTACTTTATGGCGTGTAAATTCAAAAGGTGTGAATTTAGAATCTTTGCTAAGCATGGCATAACCTTTACTTTTAACACGACCATTTTCTAAAAAGATTTTTGAGTCCATTTTCTCTCCTTTGTGGTTTTTGAAATTATATTAAAGCTAGGTTTTTATTGCAATAGGGAAAATAAAGTAAGATACTATACTTAAGGTGTGTTTGTGGGTTTTGGTTTGATTTTTATGGTATAATTATTTAAATTTTTTATCCATAAGGAAGCCATGGAACTTAAGCATTTTTCAGAAGATGATACCAGAGTTAAACTCATAGATGTAAAACTTCACACTAGCTCTTGGAGTGAAGAAAATATCATAAGAAATTATTATTTTACTGATGGGCGTAAGCTTATAGGAAATAAAAGAGGCGAAAGAAAATTTGCAGATTATTTGTTGAAATTTCAAAACAATAATCTTGCTATCATAGAAGCTAAAAAACAGAGCAAAGATCCTTTAGATGGCTTATCTCAAGGCATAGAATATGCCAAAATTTTAAACGTAGCATTTGTATATAGCACTAATGGTGATAAAATTTACGAATACAACTTAAAAACTTCAAGCGGTGGGTACATAGAAAAATTTCCAACTCCAAGTGAGCTTTTTGCTAGGATTTATGGAAATTTAAAAGAATGGCAACACAAGCTTTTATCGCAGCGAGAATTATACATACCCCAAAAAGAATTAAGATATTATCAAAAGATCGCAGTTGATAAAGTCATAGAAGCTTTGATCAATGGTAAAAATAGAATTTTACTCACTCTTGCTACAGGTACAGGTAAAACCACCATAGCTTTTGCTTTGTGTTATCGTTTGCTTGAAGCTAGGTGGAATAAAACAAATCAAGACAAAAAACCTAAGATATTATTTTTATGTGATAGAGTGAGTTTAAGAGATCAAGCTTTAGGAGAGTTTAATCCCATAGAGGGTGATTGTGTGGCAGTGAGTGCGCAAGAGTTGAGAAAAAATAATGGCAGAGTGCCTACAAGTGCAAATGTGTTTTTTGGAATTTATCAAAGTCTAGCTTCAAATTCAAAAGAACAAGAAAATGCTAATGAAGAACAAGAAAGCAAATTCTACTTACAATACCCCAAAGATTTTTTTGATCTTATCATCATCGATGAATGCCACAGAGGTGGAGCGAATGAAGAAGGTAGCTGGGCAGGGGTGCTAGAGTACTTTTCATCGGCTACGCATTTAGGGCTTACTGCTACACCTAAAAAAAGCGATAATGTAGATACTTATAGGTATTTTGGTGGGAGTGTATATGAGTATAGTCTTAAAAACGGCATAGAAGATGGCTTTTTAACCCCTTATAAAGTTAAGCGTGTTACGACTACGCTTAGTGAAGGCTATGTGTATAACCCTGATGATATCATAGAAGGTGAGTTAGAAAAAGGCTTTTATAAGATCAATGAATTTGAAAGAAATATTCACTTACCTCAATACAACGATTTTCTAGCTAAAGAAATTTTAAAGCTCATCAACCCTATGGACAAAACCATCATCTTTTGTGCTAACCAAGCCCATGCAAGTGAAGTAAAAAGAGCCATTGATAAATTTAAAAGTGTAAAAAGAGATGACTACTGCGTGAGGGTTACAAGTGATGAGGGTAAAATAGGGCTTGAGTACTTAAAGCAGTTTCAAGATAATGACAAAAGCTACCCTGTGATACTCACTAGTTCTAAAATGCTAACCACAGGAGTAGATGCTAGAAATGTCCGCAACATAGTGCTTTTGGCAAATATAGGTTCTATTATAGAATTTAAGCAAATCATCGGAAGAGGCACTAGGGTGTATGAGGGAAAAGACTTTTTTACTATACTAGATTTTACCGGAGTAACAAGACTTTTTTATGATCCTAAATGGGATGGCGAGCAGATCAAAGATGAGGAAAAAACCGAGGTAAAAACTATACAAAACAAAAGAGAGCAAAGCAAGCCTAAAGAAACAACCAAGCAAAAAGAAGTCACCGTGCATTTAAAAGGCACCAAACTAAAAGTGCTTGATATAACGACAAGCTATATAGGAGATAGCGACAAGCCACTTAGCACAAAAGAATTTTTGGAATTTTTAGTAGGAAAGCTAGCAGAATTTTATGATGATGAGATAAGGTTACGCGAGATTTGGAGCAACCAAGCAAGCAGGAAAGAATTTTTACAAAAACTTGAAAAAGACCGCATAAGCGAGCAGGTTTTGGAAGAATTGACAGTGATTTTTGAGCAAAAAGACTGCGATGTGTATGATGTGCTAGCACACTTAAGCTTTAACAGCGAGATAAAAACACGCCATGAACGCGTGCTAAATGTAAAAAATAGTGCATTTTTAAAACGCTTCCAAAAAGAAAAAGCCTTAAAGCTTGTCGAGTTTTTACTAGATAGGTATCAAGAGTATGGCATAAAAGACTTTGATAGTGGGTTAAAAACACTTATAGATCTTAGCTCTTTAGGTGGTGTAAAAGAGTTAGTGAGTGAATTTGAAGGTATGGAGAATTTAAAACAATGCATTGATGATTTACAAAGGGAGATTTATGCGAGGTGAAAATAATATGGAACTAGAAATAAATAAATATAAAGGTATTGATAAGCAAAGTATAATTTTAAAAGATAATAAAAGTATTTTGTTGGTTGGTGAGAATGGATGCGGTAAATCAAGAATTCTGGAGTCTATTTTTGAAAAATATATACAAGATGACAATTTTAATGTGATTTGTTTTTCTTCAGGGCAAAATGAAAAATTTACTAAAATTTTTAAAAAACATAAAAAAGAAAGCATGAAAAATGATTATGAAAATGATTATGCGGTAGTTCATTCTTTTTATTTTGATAAAAATTGGATAATTTTATTAGTATTTTTTTCCATCTCTACAAAGCAAGACTCTTTGGTAAAAAGCTTTTTAATGGAAAAAAATATAAATATTGACAATATAAATTTATCTTTTAAATTCAGAATTCTATCTGATTATATTCGAAGACTTGAAATTGAATTGATGCAAGAAGCAAAAGGCGTTGTAAAAAGAATTATAAGAGATACTATAGATTATAAAATACTAGAGAAGATAGCTGAAAAAAAATTTGATCAACATTACTATGAAGATTTCAATAGTGAACCTTATCCTATAATAAAGCGAGGTATAAATTTTTCCATAAATCAAGCTAATGAAATTTTTGGCAAAGATAGCTCTGAAATTTTTACTTTTTTAAGTAATGCAACTCAAAATGATAGAAATATTGATATAAACACAGTAACACTTACTTTGGATAACGACCTTAAATTTGATGATTTAAGTGATGGCGAGTATCAGCTTTTAGCTATTTATGCTATTTTAGATATTTTCGATAAAGAAAATACTCTTTTTTTGTTTGATGAGGTTGATTCGCATATACATTATAAAAATATTGAAAAATTATGGAGTCGATTGGAAGACATTAAAGGTTATTGTATATCTACATCGCATATTACAGAAAGTATTGTGAGAAAAAATATAGAAGATATTTATTTGGTTGACAATGGAAAATTACAAAGTAAAGATATTTTTAATGAATTATGCAAAAGGCTAGATAATTTCACATCAAATAAAATGTATCAATATCAAATAGCATCAAAATGTGAAAATATTGTTTTGATAGATGATTTGAATGATTGGGAGATTTTTAAAATGTTATGTGAAATTAAAATTGATAATGAAGAAGATTTGAAAATATTAAATCAAATACAACCTTTTAAGTGTCCTTCTGGATATAGTAGAAATACTGATACTATTGGAAATAAAAAACTTGAATGGTGTAAGGATTATATTAAAATATTAGAAAATAAACATTTTAATAGTAAAAATATTTTTATAATATGTGATAAGGATAATTATATATTAAGTTCAATAGATAACGAATTAAAACCATCTGGCTTAAAATCACTCCTAAAAAGTCTTAATGATTATGCAAATTGTTTTTATTTGAGAGTCTGGAAAAGAAGAGAAATAGAAAATTATTTACTCTCATATACTATGCTAGAAAAATACAATGTTTTAAATTTGATAAATAATGATAATCTAGCTAAAAACGATCATATAAAAAAAGATGATAACTTGGATAATATTAATTCTTTAAAAGAATTAGATTGCAAGAATATTATTCAAGGATTGTATAGTGATGATAATGGAGATGATATAAACAAAATGAGACAGGTTATTTTTAGCATTCCAAAAGAAGAAATTTCAGAAGATATAGTAACGATGTTTAATTTTTTGAAAAGCAAGGTAAAAAAATAATGATAAAATTGCCACAGGGTTGGGAATGGAAAAGCTTAGGGGAAATTTGTGAAGTGATTATGGGGCAATCTCCAAGTGGAAATTGTATTTTTAATAAAGATAAAAATAAAGATTTAATTGAATTTCATCAAGGAAAAATAGCTTTTTCTGATAAATATATAAAGAAATCTGATTTTGTTACTTCGGACATTAGAAAAATTGCAAAAAAGAATTCAGTTGTATTATGCGTTAGGGCGCCTGTCGGTGAAGTGAATATTGCTTCTGAAGATATAGCAATAGGACGTGGATTGTGTTCTTTAAATGGCGTTAAGATAAATAATGAATTTTTGTTTTTTTATTTGCTAACTTTAAAAAAATATTTTAACGATAATTCGACAGGTTCTACTTTTAAAGCTATTAATGTTAAAACAATTAAAGAAACTAAAATTCCCTTACCACCTTTACAAGAGCAAGAAAGGATAGTGGGGATTTTAGATGAGAGTTTTGCAAAGATAGATGAGAGTATAAAAATTTTAGAGCAAGATTTGCTAAATTTAGATGAGTTAATGCAAGGTGCCTTGCAAAAAGCTTTTAACCCTTTAAAAGATAATGCTAAGGAAAACTACAAACTCCCACAAGGTTGGGAATGGAAAAGCTTAGGGGAAATTTGTGAAGTGATTATGGGGCAATCTCCAAGTGGAAATTGTATTTTTAATAAAGATAAAAATAAAGATTTAATTGAATTTCATCAAGGAAAAATAGCTTTTTCTGATAAATATATAAAGAAATCTGATTTTGTTACTTCGGACATTAGAAAAATTGCAAAAAAGAATTCAGTTGTATTATGCGTTAGGGCGCCTGTCGGTGAAGTGAATATTGCTTCTGAAGATATAGCAATAGGACGTGGATTGTGTTCTTTAAATGGCGTTAAGATAAATAATGAATTTTTGTTTTTTTATTTGCTAACTTTAAAAAAATATTTTAACGATAATTCGACAGGTTCTACTTTTAAAGCTATTAATGTTAAAACAATTAAAGAAACTAAAATTCCTTTACCACCTTTACAAGAGCAAGAGCAAATCGCTTCGCATTTAGATGAGCTTTCTTCTCATGTAAAAAATTTAAAGCAAAACTATCAAATGCAGATAAAAAATCTACAAGAGCTTAAAAAGTCCTTGCTAGATAAAGCTTTTCAAGGAAGATTATAAATGTTAAAATTTTTATCAAATTTTAACATAAGGACAAGATATGTTAAAAATTTTTGATTTTTTTAACATATTTTTTTATAATGTTAAAAATTTTAAAAAATTTTAACATATGGAAAAATTATGAAAGAATTCATACCACCAAAACTTCCTTTAGATATAGAATTAAATGCAAATATTTATGGTCTCATCATTAGGGCTTCGAGAAAATTAGCGGAGTTAAATGGACTTAGCAAAAGCATGCCTAATCCAAATATATTAATCAATGCTTTGATCTTGCAAGAAGCTAAAGATTCTAGCGAGATAGAAAATATTATTACCACTCACGATGAGCTTTTTTTATCTCAAATCGATGAAAGTAAACTTACAAGAGCGGCAAAAGAAGTAAAAGACTATGAAAATGCTTTAAAAAAAGGATATGAGCTTTTAAAAAAAGAGCAATTATTAAGAAATGCACATATTTTAGAAATTCAAAAAAGACTAGAAAGAAATAATGCAGGTTTTAGAAAACAAAGCGGAACTACGCTGATAAACCCTACCACAGGAGAAATCAAACACACACCCCCGCAAAATCCTAGTGATATACAAGAACTTATGGGAAATTTGGAGCGATACATCAACGATGATACTTTAGATGAACTTGATTTTTTGGTAAAAATGGCAATCATTCATTATCAGTTTGAAAGCATTCATCCATTTTACGATGGTAATGGTAGAACAGGTAGGATTATAAATATACTTTATTTGGTTTATAAAGGCTTGCTTGATTTGCCTATCTTGTATTTAAGTGCTTATATAGTAAATAACAAAGAAGAGTATTATAATCTTTTGCAAAAAGTACGCGATGAAGGTGCAATTTTAGAATGGATAGAATACATACTCAAAGGTGTAGAGCAAACTGCTATAAAAACGATAAAAACCATTACTATAATAGAAAAAATGATGTCTAATGTAGGTGAAATTTTGCAAAATAAAACGAATTTTTACAGCAAAGACTTTGTGGAGCTTTTGTTTTCTCATCCTTATACAAAGATAGACTTTTTGATAAATAAATTAGATATTTCTAGGCAAAGTGCCTCAAAATACCTTAAAATTTGTGAAAATTTAGGGGTGCTAGAGTGCATTAAAATGGGTAGAAATAATTATTATATTAATATAGAACTTTTAAGACTTTTTAGAAAGGGAATTTTTTAAATGCAAGGTAAAATCGATAAAATCACAGATATTTTAAGACGCGATGATGGCATAAGCGGTGCTATGCATTATAGTGAGCAGATTAGTTGGGTGCTTTTTTTGAAATTTTTAGATGATTATGAAGAAGAGTTAAAGCTAGAAGCTGAGTTAGATGAAAAGCCTTATAAGGCTATTTTGCAAGAAAAATTTAGTTGGAGGGCTTGGGCAGCACCTAAAACAAGTGAAGGAAAGCTTGATGTAAAAAACGCTTTAAGTGGAAGCGATTTGCTAAGCTTTGTGAATGATGAGCTTTTTCCATACCTAAAAAGTTTTAAAGATAATGAAAATTTCAAAAGCATAGAGTATAAGATAGGTGGAATTTTTGAATTTATAGACAACCGCATAGCTAATGGCCATACTTTAAGAGAAGTTATAAATTTAGTCGATGAGCTAAGTTTTAGCAAAGAAAGTGATGTATTTGCTTTAGGTGAGGTTTATGAAAAGCTTTTAAAAGACATGGGAAGTGATGGGGGAAATAGTGGGGAGTTTTATACCCCAAGACCTTTGGTTAGAGCCATGGTGGAGGTGCTAGACCCTAAAGCAAAAGAGAGAATTTATGATCCTGCGTGTGGGAGTTGTGGGTTTTTAGTAGAGAGTTTTTTGCATATTCTTTATGAAGATAGGGCAAAAAAGAAAAAAGCAAATTTGAGTGTGGAAGAACTTGAATTTTTACAAAATGATGCCTTGTTTGGTAAAGAAAAAACTCCGCTAAGTTATGCAATGGGTGTGATGAATATGATCTTACATGAGGTTAAGTCCCCAAATATCATCAAAACTAATACTCTAAATAAAAAAATCACAGACATAACTGAAAATGAAAAATACGAAGTGATTTTAGCAAATCCTCCTTTTGGTGGTAAAGAAAAAGATCAAATTCAAAATAACTTTCCTGTAAAATCAAATGCCACCGAGCTTTTGTTCTTGCAGCATATTTTAAAGTCTTTGAAAAACAACGGAAGATGCGCCATAGTAGTGCCTGAAGGAGTGCTTTTTCAAAATTCAAATGCCTTTGTGAGTGTAAAAAAAGACTTGCTAGAAAATTTTAATCTTGAATGTGTTTTAAGCTTGCCAAGTGGGGTATTTTTGCCTTATAGTGCGGTAAAAACTAATGTGCTTTTTTTCTCTAAAGGACAAAGAAGCATTTGTGGTGAAAATGATGAAAGTGTATATTACTATGAGCTTGTGCCTCCTTTTAAATTGACCAAAAACAAACCTTTAGAATACACGCATTTGCAAGAATTTTTAAAATGTTATAAAGAAAGAAAAATCACGGCTAATTCTTATTTGGTAAGTAAAAAAGAACTTGAAGAAAGAAATTATGATTTAAGTGCTAAAAACCCAAACGTAAAAGAAGAAAAAACTTTGCGTGAAGTAGAGGAAATTTTAAGCGAGTTAGAGCAAAATCAAAAACAAGCAAAAATGCTTTTTGAGAAAATTCAAAAAGCACTTATTTAAGGCATTAAAATAATATCCACTAAATCATTTTCTTTTATATCATCATGTGCTATCATAAGTGCAGCTTTGTGGTTAAGGTTGTTGATGATGGCACTTGAACCTTGTTTTTTGCCTTTTAAATTGGCATAAATTTTTCCATCTTTAAATTCTACATTACAAGCTACAAATTCTAAATGCGGACTTTTTTTCTTATAGTCAGTATTTGCAAATGCCTTAAATACATAGTCTTTTTCTTGTAAAAGCCAAGCATTTAAAAGTTCTCTTACATATAAATTAAACATCACCATAGCCGAGTATGGAAAACCCGGCAGGGCAAAGATGAATTTATCTTCAAATTTGGCTATTTTGATGTGTTTGCCAGGTTTTACATCGACTTTGTCTATGATGATTTCATACTCTTTAATAGCTTGCTTTAAAAAGTCAAAATCCCCCATGGAAACTCCACCGGTGGTAACTAAAATATCACACGCATTAAGTGCTTGTTTTAAAACACTTGGAGTTTTTTGCATATCATCTTTTAAAAGTGGGAAAATTCTAGCTTCAGCACCAAGTTTTTTTGCCATATTAGCTATGGCTACATGGTTTGATGAGCGAATTTGTGCAGGGTGCGCTAAGCTTTCGCCTAAGTCTTTGATCTCACTTCCACTACTTAGCACGCCTAAGATAGGTTTAGCAAAAACACTAATGTGAAAGTGTCCAAGCTCGGCTAAAAGTGCTATCTCGCTATAGCCTAGCTTTGTGCCTTTAGTGAGTAAAATTTCACCTTTGGTGTAGCTCTCTCCCACCTTTCTTACAGCAAAGCCTTGTGGAACTTTTTCTTTTATATAAATTATGCCGTTTTTAACTTCTACTTTTTCAACAGGTACTAAGGTATCACAACCCTCACTCATCAAAGAACCTGTAAAGGTTTTAACACATTCTTTATTTTGTATTTTAAAGCTAGGAAAAACTCCTGCAGGCACTTCACCTATGATAGACAAAGCTTCATCTTGTTCGCTAAATTTAATCGCATAACCATCCATAGAAGCAGTGGGAAATTGAGGGTTATTAGCAGAAGCTTTGATATCTATGGCTAAAATTCTATCTAAGCACTGTGTTAAAGCAATGTTTTCTATCTTTTCATATGTTTGTATGTGTGAATGAAGTATGTCTAAACTTTGGCTATAAGAAGTTAGCATTTTAGTCCTTAGTGCTTAAAATTCCTGCTCCTTGAAGTTTCAAAGAGCGTTCTTTGGCATAAATTTTTTCGCCATTAATGATATCATATTTCCATATAGGTGCGCTTGCTTTAAAATCTTCTACAAAATCATTAATCAGCTTAAGTCCTAATTTTCTTTGTTTGCTTAAAACCCCAGCAAAATAAGAACTCTCATGTACTTTAACCTCGCCGATAGAGTGAGCAAACATCAAGCTTACATTTTCATTTGCAAGTTTTTGGCACCACTTTTCAAACCAAGTTTTTAATAAAGGCTCATATATATCAAAACTTAAAGCCTCAATCTCATCTTCAGCTCTGACTATACCGCAAAATGTGATCAAAGCTCCGCAGTTTTTATCTTTAGCATATTCATACCATCTAGCATAAATGCTAGGAATTTCTAAGGCTCCTTGATGTAATTCAAACATAACTCATCCTCCACAAACCGGCGGTAATAAGCATATTTTATCCCCATCTTTTAAGGTAGTTTCATCATCAAAAACCATTTCATCGTTTAAGGCAACTGCACAAAGCTCAAGCCATTCTTTTAAGCTTTCATCTTGTCCTAAAATTGCTTTTAATTCTTTAAGATTGCTTACATTTAGTTCTAAGCTTTCTTTGTTAATTGGCCCTAGAAATTCAACTTTTACCATTTTTTACCTTTATTCTTTGATTTCTAAAATTCCCATCATTCCAAGATCTTCATGCTCTAAAATATGGCAGTGAAACATTCTAATACCGGTAAATTTTTGACTCATTCTAAGTCTTAATTCTTCTTTAGGTCTTACATTAATCGTATCTTGTAATGCTCTGAATTTTGCTTTTGTTATTTTACCCTTAAATTTAGAAGATATGAGTTCAAATTGTGTTCCGTGTATATGAAAAGGATGATCCATATGTGAAGAATTTTTTACTACCCATTCTTCTACTTCATTTAATTTTGAGGTTAAATCTGTTCTATTCATATCAAATGTTTTACCATTGATTAAAAACATAGAGGCAAGGCTTTTTTTGATTTCTTCTTCACTTTTTTTATCAATACCATGCATTTGCATATGATCTTCACTCATAATCACTTCTTTAAAGCTTGTGGCTTCTTTTAAAGGTGGAAATTCGCGTAGTTTTTCAGGCATGTTTTCTATAGTTTTTTCTACTTTAAGATCAGCTAGCATAAGAGTGTAAGGTTCTTCTTTAACAAGCATTTTATCGCGGTCATAATAAATGCTTTCAAGTTTAAAATCACCCTTACTTGCTTTGATTAGCACTTCTACTCTTGATGCAGGACTTAAAAATAACTCATCTAATTCAACACCTTTTTCTATAAGCCCTCCATCAGTTCCTACTAAAATAAATTTAGCACCTTTAATGCGTAAATTTAAATATCTTGCCGCACAAAAATTATAAATACGAATTCTTTGAGCTTTGTCAAGCGTTATTTTTGGCTTTAATTGTCCATTGATAAGAACTAAATTTCCTTCTCTACCATTTAGCCAATCAAATAAATTATTATCAGGAATTTGTGCATTTTCATCTAAACGCAAATCACTAATCACCCAATCTTGTTCTTGTAAATGCGACAATGCATCTTTTTTAGCTTTTACTACAAATACCCCTGCTAAGCCTTTATAAACTTGCTTTGCTGTGGTGTAGTGTGGATGTGGATGATACCAGTAGGTTCCTGCTGAATTTTCTCCAAGTTTAAAGCGATAAATTCTTTCTCTACCAGGCATGATAGGATCATGTGGGTTGCCATCTTGTTCAGGTGGTATATCAAGTCCATGCCAGTGGATAGTAGTTGGTTCTTTTAAACTATTTTTTACTAAAATTTCAACTGTATCACCTTCATAAACTTCTATTTTAGGTCCAGGTATAGAGCCATTGTAAGTAAAGCATTTTGTTTTTTTACCTTTAACAAGTTCTATTTGACTTTCTTTGACTTCTATACTTGATCTAAAGAAATTTTTCTTTGTGCTTGTGTTTTTTAGAAGTTTTAAATTTGCTAATGTTTGTCCGTTAGGAAAGTCTTTTTCATCGAGTAATTTAATGTTTGGATTTTCTAGTTTGATAAAAGAAGTATCGATTTCTTTTGTATCTTTTTGTGTATGTTTTGAGTGCATATTATGATGAGAATGATCCCCCATTGCATAAGCGCTGCTAATACCTGCTAAACCTAAAGCATTAAATTTTAAAAATAACCTTCTGTCCATCAAATTTTTACTCCTAAATTAATTTTGATTTGGATTTTGATTATAGCTATTATTTGATTAATGATTGTAAATTATAAAAACAAGATATAATTTTAATATGATTTGTTATACAAGTGGTTTTAAATCAAAAATTAAGGATAAATAATGCTAATTAAAAATCATTTAGATAAAGACTTTCAAACCCCTGCTTATATTTTAGAAGAAGATAAACTTAGAAAAAATTGTGAACTTTTGGCTAAAGTGAGCGAGCAAAGTGGAGCAAAAGTTTTACTTGCTCTAAAGGGTTTTGCTTTTTCAGGTGCTATGGATATAGTGGGTGAGTATTTATCAGGTTGTACTTGCAGTGGGCTTTGGGAAGCTAAATTTGCAAAAGAATATATGGATAAAGAAATTCATACTTTTTCACCTGCTTTTAAAGAGGATGAAATAGATGAAATCATCGATCTTTCACATCATATAGTATTTAATTCTTTTAATCAGTTTAAAAAATTTAAAGACAAAGCAAGTAAAAAGTCTCTTGGTTTGCGCTGTAATCCAGAGCTTTCAGTGGCTCCAAAAGAACTTTATAATCCTTGTGGTAGATTTTCAAGATTAGGAATTCGTGCGATTGATTTTGAAAATGAAGATTTAAGTGCTTTAAGTGGGCTTCATTTTCATGCTTTGTGTGAAGAAAGTGCGCATTCTTTAGAGCTTGTGTTAAATGCTTTTGAGGCTAAATTTTCAAAATTTATTAAAAATATAAAATGGGCTAATTTTGGCGGGGGTCATCATATTACCAAAGAAGGTTATGACACGCAAAAACTAATTGATCTTTGTAAAAAATTTAGCGATAAATACGGTGTGCAAGTGTATCTTGAACCAGGTGAGGCTGTGGGTTGGCGGTGTGGGACTTTAGTTGCAAGTGTGATAGATATAGTAGAAAATGAGAAAAAAATAGCTATTTTAGATACTTCAAGCGAAGCTCATATGCCAGATACTATTATCATGCCTTATACAAGCGAGGTTTTAAATGCTAGAATTTTATCAAGTCGTGATGGGGAAAAATATAGTGAGTTAAAAGAAAATGAATTTGCTTATTTACTTGGTGGTAATACTTGCTTAGCAGGGGATATCATGGGCGAGTATGCTTTTAATCAAGAGTTAAAAATAGGGCAAAAAATAGCATTTTTAGATCAAATTCATTATTCTATAGTTAAAAACACCACTTTTAATGGAGTAAGACTTCCAAATTTAATGTTCTTGGATAAGAAGGAAAATTTATCTATGGTAAGAGAATTTGGTTATGAAAATTATTCAAAAAGAAACTAAAAAATGAGTTTTTTTGTAGTTTTTTGCAAATTTATGTTTTTTAAATAAAACTTTTTTTAAAATAAAAATGGAAACTGAAAATTAACAAAACTACAACGCTAAGCTTTTTCTAGCGTGTAATGTTTAGGAGTAATTTATGCATAGGGTTATACTAGCTCTTTTAGCCTGTTTTAACTTTCTATTTGCTCAAGAAAATTTTGAAGTTAAAAATACTCAAATTTGGGATGTGCAAAGAGTGATGAATATAGAAAGTTATCAAAATTTTGGTGCTTTGTGGACTAAACTACAAGGTGAATATATTGCAAGTGCTGTTTTGATTATACTTATAGTGGTAATTTCAGCTTTTGCTTTGCATTATATGGTCATAGGTCCAAAGAAATTTTCTCATGATGGTAAGAAAATTTATGCCTTTTCGGTATTTGAAAGATTGTTTCATTTTGTAGCGGCAATTTCTTGGATTATCCTTGTGCCAACCGGTCTTATTATGATTTTTGGATCATATTTTGGTGGTGGATTTTTTGTAAGAATGTGTAAAAACTTACATGGCATTGCTACTATTTTATTTATCATTTCTATCATTCCTATGCTTTTATGTTGGATTAAAAGAATGCTTCCTGCAAGTTATGATTTAAGATGGATGATGATGATTGGTGGATATTTAAGTAAAGAGAAAAAACCTGTGCCTGCTGGCAAGTTTAATTTTGGTCAAAAATCTTGGTATTATATAGCTGTTTTTGGTGGATTTTTGATGATAATCACCGGTGCGTTTATGTTTTTCCTTGATTTTAATTCTACTTCTTTACAATCTATTTTTGGAATTTCTCATATAGATATTTTAAGAGCTTCAGCTATCATCCATAATATTTTGGGTATTTTATGTGCGGTATTTTTTGCTATTCATATTTATATGGCTGTATTTGCTATTAAAGGAAGTATCCACTCTATGATTAGTGGTTATAAAGAAGAAGAGGAAGTTTATATTTTACATTCTTATTGGTATAAAGAATTAAGCGATAAAAAACAAATCAATCCATCATTTACTTACGATTCTAAAACAAAATTTTAAAATCTCACTTGATTTTTTTAAATTTTCCTTGTTATAATCAAATAAAAATAACAAGGAAAATTAATGATACAAGATATTGATCTTTCGCGTAAATATTTTTATGAATTTTTTTCAAAAGCTTTTAATTTTATCGATGAAAATGAATTTAAAATTTGGCACGAGCAAGTTTTAGTTTTAGCTCAAAGTCCTTTAGATGATAGTTTAAAATCTGATTTTGAAAAACTTAGCGCATGCGATTTTGCAAGTTTTAAAGAAGAACAAAATGGAGTATTTTTTGATTTTTCTTACGTGAATGTGCCTATTAGCGCTTCTTTTTATGATGAGGGCAGAGATGATGGCAAAATGAAGCTTCAAGCCTGTGAAATCATTAGAAAAACCAAATTTAGAAAAAAAGAAGATTGCAGACAAAGTGAAGATGAATTTGGCTTTTTGTTTGCTTTTATGGCAAGCATTATTGAGCATGATTTAAAAGTTGCACAGCAATTATTTCGTTTTGTGATAAACCCTGTAATAGATGAGTTTATAGAAAAATTACAAATCCATAAAAACTCAAATTTTTACATTGCTATTGCCAATATTATGAAAGTCTTTTTTACAAACGAAAGAGCTTATTTGGAAGTACAAGCACCTATAAAAAAAGAAGGTAAAAGTATAGCAGATGAAGCTTTACAAAGACTTCCTTATGAACCAAGACTTCCTACTAAATTTAGTAAAACAAATATAGAAGAACTTAGCAAATTATAAAAATAAATATGTATTTTGTTACCAAAATACATATTATCAAAATCATCTTTTTATGAAAATAGAAATTAAATAAAATCTTAAGTGAAAATATGCAAAAGTTATAATGTTTAAGTGTGTAAATACTTTAAAATTAAGTATTTATAGTTATTCTTTACTTTTATTTCAAAGGAGAGAACATGGAGGCCAACCAAAGAAGGGATTTTTTAAAAAAATCTTTGAAAATTGGTGCTTTAGGGGTAGTAGCTGGAGCGAGCGTTAATGCTTTAGCTAAAGATGATTACCAAGAGCAAAATACCGTAGTTTTAGGAAAAAGTACTAAAAAAGAAGTGCTTTATAAAAAAACTATGCATTGGGAAAAATACTACAAAATAGCTTACTAATTAAGAAAGGAAGAAGATGGCATTAGCAAGAAGAAATTTTCTTAAGCTTGCTGGTATTGCTGGTCTTGGAAGTGCGGCTTTTGGTAGTGAAAACAAAGCTATTAGAGCTGCAAGTGAACAAGAAGTAGCAAATCCTTATCCAGATTCTAAGATTGTTAGAACAATCTGTAGTATCTGTAGTGCAGGCTGCGGAATTAAAGCAGAAGTGCAAGATGGAGTTTGGGTGCGTCAAGAAAACGCTATAGAACATCCTATTTCTCAAGGATCACACTGCTGTAAAGGGATAGATCAAATCGATCTTACTAAATCAAAACAGCGTATTAAATATCCTATGAAAAAAGAAAACGGCAAATGGGTACGTTTAACTTGGGAGCAAGCTATCAATGAAATTGGTGATAAAATGCTTGAAATCCGTAAAGAAAATGGACCTGATAGCGTTATGTTCTTGGGTTCGGCTAAATTTAATAACCAACAAGCCTATTATTTTAGAAAATTTGCAGCATTTTGGGGTACTAACAATATAGACCACGTTGCTAGAATTTGACACAGCGCAACAGTCGCCGGTGTGGCGAATACATGGGGTTATGGCGCTATGACAAATCATTTTGGTGATGTGACTAAACATTCAAAAATGATGATTATTTTTGGTGCAAATACTGCTGTGGCTAATCCTATTGGATTTAAACACTTATTACAAGCAAAAGATCGTAATAATGCTAAATTGGTAGTTGTAGATCCTGTATTTACAAAAACTGCAGTACATGCTGATGAATACGTAAGAATTCGTCCAGGTACAGATATAGCTTTAGTTTATGGTATGCTTCATTTGATCTTCAAAAACGGTTGGGAAGATAAAGAATTAATCAAAACTAGAACTTATGGGGTTGAAGAAATAAAAGCAGAGGCTGCTAAATGGACTCCTGAAGTTGTAGAAGATGTAACAGGTGTTCCGGCTGCTCAACTTGAAAAAATCACAAGAATGCTAGCTACAATCAAACCTGCTACGCTATTTTGGGCTTTAGGTATTACTCAACACTCAGTAGGTAGCTCTAACACAAGAATTCTAGCTATCTTACAACTTGTTCTTGGTAATATAGGTAAACCAGGCGCAGGAACAAACATCATCAGAGGACATGATAATGTTCAAGGTGCTACTGATATGGGTTGTTTGGCTGATACCTTACCAGCTTATTATGGACTTGATGATAATGCTTGGAATCACTTCTCTAATGTATGGAATGTTGAGAGAGAGTATTTAAATTCAAGATTTTATTCTAAAGAATGGATGCATGAAAAAGGCTTTTCGCTAGCAAAATGGTGGCAAGGCGTTTTACATGAAGAAAAAACTTATTCTAACTCACCTATCCGTGTACTTTGGGTGCAAGGAACGGGTATTACTTCTATGGCACATACGGTAAAAATTCAAGAAGCACTTAAAAAACTTGATATGATCGTAATTGCTGAGCCTTTTGTAAATGAAGTAGCAGTTTTAGCAGATCGTCCAGATGGTATTTATATTATTCCTGCTTCAACCCAATTTGAAACAGAAGGTTATGTAACAGCGACTAACCGTGCTATGCAATGGCGTTCTCAAGTAGTAAAACCAATTTATGAAAGTAAAGAAGACCAAGAGATTATGTTTGCTTTTGCTAAAAAATTTGGTTTTTATAAAGAATACACTCGTGGTATGAAAATGGAATTAAAAGATCATAAACTTGTACAAACAAGAGATGATAGTGATGATAATTTCATATGGCCTGATGATGCTACAAGAGAAATGAGTAATGGTCTTTTAAGTATAGGCTTAAGAGGTATTTCAGCTGAACGTCTAAGAAAACACCAACAAAATTGGGAACATTTTGATCCTGATACTCAAAGAGGTATTGGCGGTGAAGTTAAAGGTGAATATTATGGTTTACCTTGGCCTTGTTGGGATAAACAACACCCAGGTACTTCTATCATGTGGAATACAGATATTCCTTATGAAGAAGGTGGTATGGGCTTTAGAAATCGCTTTGGTTTAGAGCATGAGGGGCATTCTCAATTAGCAGATGAAGCCTTTACTCCAAAAGGATGTAAAGTTAAAGGTGGCTACCCGCAAATCACTAAAGAAAATATCGAAAAAGTGTTTAATATCAAACTAAGTGATAAAGAAAAAGAATTAATGGGTGCTAGCTGGAGCACAGATATTTCAGGTATAATCTTAGAAAAATGTAGAGAAAAAAGTGCTTGTTGTTTAGGTAATGCAAGAGCGAGAATGAAAGTTTGGGAATTTGCTGATCCTATTCCATTGCATAGAGAGCCTATTCACTCACCTCGTTGGGATTTGGTTAAAAAATATCCTACTTGGGGCGATCAAGAGAAAAACTTCAGAGTTGAGAGTAAATTTATCAGCGAGCAACAAAAAACAGATTGGAGCAAAGAGTTTCCAACTATTATTTCAAGTATGCGTTTAGTAAATTTAAGTGGTGCAGGTATGCTTGAGAGAACTAGTAAATATCTTGCTGCAATCACACCTGAGATGTTTGCTAATGTGCACCCTGAACTTGCTTTAAAATATGGTATAAATGATGGTGATATGATGTGGATTCACTCGCCACAAGGTACTAAGATTAAAGTAAAATGTGTACATAATCATTCAGTTACACCAGATAGAATTTGCTTGCCTTATAATTTTGCAGGTATTATGCAAGGAGTGGATTTAAGTTATAATTATCCTGAAGGCACTAAACCTTATACTATAGGGGAAAGTTCTAACACGGTTACTAACTATGGTTTTGATATAAATACGCAAATTTCTGAGTTTAACGCAGGGCTTTGCAGACTTGAAAAGGCTTAAGGGGTAAGTTATGGCTAGAATGAAATTTTATGTAGATAATAATCGCTGTATTTCTTGCTTTGCTTGTCAAGTAGCTTGTTCAAGTGCGCATGAAGTACCAGTAGGAATTAATAGAAGAAAAGTAATCACTCTAAATGAAGGTATAGAAGGCAAAGAGTTTTCAACAACTCTTGCTTGCCAACACTGCACAGACGCTCCGTGTGAGCAAGTTTGTCCTGTAAAATGCTTTTATATTAGAGCTGATGGTATTGTTTTACATGATAAAAAAACTTGTATAGGTTGTGGGTATTGTCTTTATGCATGTCCTTTTGGCGCTCCACAATTTCCAAGAGATGGTGCTTTTGGCATTAAGGGTGAAATGGATAAATGTACTATGTGTGCAGGTGGTCCTGAGCCTACTAACTCTCATGAAGAAAGAGAACTTTATGGGCAAAATCGTATCGCAGAAGGCAAAGTACCTATGTGTGCTGCGGTTTGTTCTACAAATGCACTTTTGGTTGGTGATGCAGCTGAAGTTAGTGCAATGTATAGAAAAAGAGTTTTACTCAAGGGTCAAAACTTAGGACTTGATGCAAAATAACTCAAAGGGTGTACAAGCACCCTTTTTTACTACTTATAATCCAAGGCTAATTCATGGAAGAGCTAATTTTACAAATTCAAAAAAATCTTGATGAAAATAATAAACTTACTTGTAAAAAAGCACTAGAACTTTTAAAACAATACTCTAAAGAAGATTTTCAAGCCATTATAAAAGAATTAGGCGTAAAAATTTCAGATTGTGAGCTAGGTCAATTTGGCAAGTTAAATAAAAATATAGCAAAAAGTGAAATTTTGGAAAAATTAGAAACAAAATTAGATTCTAAGCGTCGCATATCATGCAAAGATGCTTTAGAATGTGCTAAAGACTTTAATATGGCTGATATGAGAGCTACACTTAAAACTTATAAAATTGATGTTAAATACTGTGAACTTGGTTGTTTTGAAGAAAAAAAGGGTAAAAAATTTCATGTAAAAAGTAAAATTTGGGTAGAAAATCCTGATGGAGAATTGCTTTTTGGTAAAGGTAAAACAGATATTTTAGAATTAGTAGGAGAATGTGGAAGTATTTCCCAAGCAGCTAAACAACTAGGGATTAATTATAAAAAAGCATGGCTTTATATACAAGATTTAGAAAAAAATATGAAAGAAGAATTACTTATTGCTAAAAAAGGAAGAGGAAGTGAATCAGGTAGCAAACTTACTCCAAGAGCTTATGAGTTAATCCAAAATTTTAAAATTTTACAACAAGATGTAGAAGAATACACCAATAAACGCTTTAAAGAATTATTTTTCAAGAAAAATCAAGAAAAAGATAAAACTTAATTTGAATACAAGTTATAACAATATATCATTAAATAAAAAAGGTAAAAGATGAAAATTGATTGTAGAGATTTAGCTTGTCCACGTCCTGTGATAGAAACAAAAAAAGCTTTAGAAGAGTTAAAAGAAAATGAAAATTTAGAAATTCTTTTAAACTCTCAAGCTTCTAAAGAAAATGTAATGAGATTTTTAAAATCTTTAAATTTGGAATTTAATGTTAAAGATTTAGATGATGAGAGTATTATTAGCATTGTAAAAGATGGCAATATAGCTCATAATCAAGAACAAAATTTACAAGAATACAATGTGTTATTTTTAAAAAGCGATAGGGTAGGTGAGGGAGAACTTGGAAAAAATCTAATGCTAGGTTTTTTAAAAACTTTAAAAAATTTACCTAATAAACCTGCAAAAATCCTTTGTGTTAATGATAGTGTTTTGATGAATACTGATTGCTCTCACATGGCATTTGAAGCCATGAAAGAACTTGAAAATTTAGGAGTTGAAATTTATAGTTGTGGGGCATGTTTGGAATTTTTTGGCAAAAGCAAAGAGCTTAAAATAGGTAAAATAGGTAATGCTTATGAAATTTTAAATGAACTTTTTGGAAAGGCAAAGATTATCTCTTTATGATATATAAAGATCAAAAACTAACCCAATATGTAAAAGCTGCGGGTTGAGCTGCCAAATTAGACTCGGTGGGTCTTGACAAAATTCTTGGCATTTTAAAACCGCATGAAAACATTTTAAGTGGTATTAATAATAATGAAGATGCAAGTGTTTATAAGCTAAATGAAGATTTAGCTTTAGTGCAAACTCTTGATTTTATTACACCCGTGGTTGATAGTGCGTATCATTTTGGCGCTATAGCTGCTGCAAATGCTTTAAGTGATGTATTTGCTATGGGTGCTGAGGTGATTAATGCTTTAAATATTGTAGGTTTTGATACTTGTCATTTTAATAATGAAATTTTACTTGAAGTGTTAGAAGGTGCTAGAGTTAAGGTTGAAGAAGCTGGCGCTGTTCTAGTAGGTGGGCATACTATAGAAAATGATGAATTTATTTTTGGGCTTAGTGTAACAGGTGTAGTTCATCCTAAGAAATTTATAGCTAATAATAGTGCCAAAGATGGTGATGTGATTTTACTTACTAAGCCTATAGGCAGTGGTATTATTAGTACTGCTATCAAGGCCGGTTTGCTAGAAAAAGCAAAGATTTTAAAAGCAGTGGAGCAAATGAGTTTTTTAAATTTATATGCAAGTCGTATTTTAAAGAGCTTTAAAAGTCTTAGTGCTTTAAGTGATGTGACAGGTTTTGGTCTTTTAGGACATTTAAAAGAAATGTTAAATAAAGAGATTATGATAGAAGTATATAAAAATGAAATTCCTTTAATGGATGGAGTTTTGTCAATGGCTAATATGGGGATAATCCCTGCGGGAGCTTATAAAAATAAAGATAGCCTAAAAATTTGGGTTGAAAATTTAAATGAAAAAGATGAGGATATAGTGTATTTTGATCCTCAAACTTCAGGTGGACTTTTAGCTAGTATGAGTGAAAATGAAGCAAGTGAAGCTTTAAAAATACTTAAAGAATATAATATTGAAGCAAAGATTATCGCTAGATGTGTAAAAAATACTCATAATTATTTATTATTGCGCTAATATTTTATTTACAATTAAAAATATATGTTTATATTTGTTACTTTTTTACATAAAAAAATAAATTACAAATAAATATATGTTGATTTTCGTTGCATTTTTTGTATCATAAATACATATTAACTATTAAAGTGGAGGAAAAAATGATACAAAAAGCTTTGCAACTAGCTGAAGAATTACAAAGAAAGATAGAAAGTAATATTTCTCAAAGTGAAAAAGAATTTCATGCCAAAATGCAAAAACTTTTAAACAATCCTAAAAATAAAGTAATGTTAATTGAGCTTTTAGATCGCTCTTTTAGATGTAAAGATAAAAGCGCTAGTTTTGAGCTAATAGAACATACTTTAAATAAATATGGTATAGCTGATTTTTTTAGTGCTTTTGAAAAATTTTTACTTTTTTCATTTTTAAATTTTGGAAAATTTGCACCAACTCTTAGTGTGCCATTTTTCATTAAACATTTAAGAGAAGATACTAAAGCTATGGTTTTAGATGCAAATCCTAGTGTTTTAGAGCCTCATATGCGTAAAAGAAAAGATGAAGATAAAATCACTTTAAATGTAAATTTAATTGGTGAAGAGGTTTTGGGTGAAGCTGAGAGTGCTTATAGGATGAAAAAATACGAAGAAGCATTAAAAACAAGCTATATTACTTATATTTCTATTAAAATTACTACCATTTTTTCCCAAATCAATATCATTGATTTTGAATACTCTAAAGATGAGGTGGTAAAAAGATTGGATAAATTATATGCTCTTGCTTTAGAGGAAGAAAAAAAGCAAGGTGTGTCTAAATTTATCAATCTTGACATGGAAGAATTTAGAGATTTAGAATTAACCGTTGAAGCTTTTATGGAAAGTGTTGCAAAATACGATATTAAAGCAGGTATTGTTTTGCAAGCTTATTTGCCTGATTCTTATGAGTATTTGAAAAAACTTTTTGCCTTTTCTAAAGAAAGAGTTTTAAAAGGTATGAAGCCTATAAAAATTCGCTTTGTTAAAGGAGCGAATATGGAAAGTGAAGAAACTATAGCTTCACAAAGAGGTTGGGCTCTACCTACTTTTTATAAAAAAATTGACACTGATAGTAACTATAAAAAAATGCTTGATTTTGTCTTAGAGGGAGATAATCATAAATATATTAATATAGGTATTGCAAGTCATAATTTATTTGAAATTGCTTATGCTTATACTAGAATTTCACAAGCTGGAGCTTTATCATCTTTTACTTTTGAAATGCTTGAGGGTATGAGTTTACAATGCTCTTATGAGCTTTCTAAAATGCATGATCTTATACTTTATGCACCAGTTTGTGATGAAGCACATTTTAACAATGCTATTGCATACTTAGTAAGAAGACTTGATGAAAATACTAGTGAAGATAATTTCATGAGATATTTTTTCAATCTTAAAATTAATGATAAAAATTGGCAAATACAAAAAGAATTATTTCTAAAATCTTTAGAAGGTGTTGCTAGTTTGGATAATTCTACTCATAGAACTCAAGATAGAAATAATGAAACAAAGGCTATTAGTTCTTATGAGAGTAAAGAATTTAAAAACGAACCTGACACAGATTTTATCTTAAAAGCAAATAGAGAATGGGCTAAGGGTATAAGAGCTAAGTATGAAAATTTAGAAAATTATGATGTCTATCCAGTTGCAAAAGAAGAAATTAAAAACGAAAACTTACAAGTAGTAGAAGTTAAAGATAAAATCAAAAATCGCACTATAGGTAAAGCACACTTAGCAGGCCAAGCAGAGATCAAATACGCTTTAGATGTAGCTAAGAGCTCAAATTTTAGTGATTTAAGTCATGATGAAATTTATAAAATTTTAGCAAAAACTGCTCAACTTGTTAGAGAGCGTAGAGGAGATTTAATAGGTATAGCAGCTTTAGAAGTAGGAAAAACTTTCTTAGAAATTGATCCTGAAGTTAGTGAGGCTATAGACTTTTTAGAATTTTACCCACATTCTTTAGAAAAATTAAAAGAGCAAAATCCAAATACGACTTTTAAAGCAAAAGGCATAGGTGTGGTGATTGCGCCATGGAATTTCCCAGTAGGTATTTCAGTAGGAACCATAGCAGCGCCTTTGGCCGCAGGAAATAAAGTGATATATAAACCATCATCTTTATCGATGTTAACAGGTTATATGCTTTGTAAATGCTTTTGGGATGCAGGAATTCCTAAGGATGCTTTGATTTTCTTACCTGCTAAAGGTAGTGATATATCAAAATATTTACTTGTTGATCAAAGTGTGAAATTTTCAGTATTAACTGGTGGAGAAGAAACTGCTTATGCAATGCTCAAAGCTAATCCAACATTGCTTTTAAGTGCCGAAACAGGCGGTAAAAATGCAACCATTGTTTCTAAATTTGCTGATCGTGATAGTGCGATTAAAAATATCATTCATTCAGCTTTTTCAAATTCAGGTCAAAAATGCTCTGCTACTTCTTTACTGGTTTTAGAAGAAGAAGTTTATAATGATGAAGATTTCAAAAAGACTTTGGTAGATGCTGCTAGTTCTATGGCGGTTGGAAATCCATTTGTGTTTAAAAATAAACTTGGAGCTTTAGCAGATAAACCAGATGTGAAATTACAAAAAGCTTTAGATGAATTAGCTCCGTATGAAAGTTGGGCTTTAAAACCTAAATTTATAGATGATAATCCTTATCTTTTAACTCCAGGGATTAAATATGGTACTAAAAAAGGTGATTTTACGCATATGAATGAGCTTTTTGCACCAATTTTAACTGTAATGAAAGCAAAAGATTTAAAAGAAGCTATTGATATAGTAAATTCTACAGGTTATGGACTTACAGCAGGATTTGAAAGTTTAGATGAGAGAGAATGGGAATATTTTCACACTCACATAGAGGCAGGAAATATTTATATTAATAAACCAACAACAGGAGCTATAGTTCTTAGACAGCCTTTTGGTGGTATTAAAAAATCAGCCATTGGTTTTGGTAGAAAAGTTGGAATTTATAATTACATTACCCAATTTTTAGATATAGAGCAAAGTCAAGCTGATCAAAATGTTTTAGACAATGAATTAGTATCAAATTTAAACGCTTTAAGCTTGGATTTAAATGAAAAAGATAAAGCTGATTTTGAAGTCATTAAAGCTATGGCAAGAAGCTATGCTTATCATGCAAAACATGAATTTGCAAGTGCGAAAGATTATGTCAATATAAGAGGTGAGGATAATCTTTTCTCTTATACAAAGGTTAAAAATATCGCTTATAGAGTGCATAAAGATGATAGCTTAAAAGATATTTTAGGAGTTATTTTAGCAGCTAGTGTGCTAAATATTGATCTTATTTTAAGTTATGATGAGCATGAAAAAATAGATCTTGTGCAAAAGATTAATCAAAAAATTAGTTCAAAAACTTTATTCCTTAAAGAAAGTAAGGAAAATTTCATTAGCAAAATAGCTGATTATGAAAGAATTCGTTATTTTGCTCCATTAGATGTTAATGATGAAATTTTCATAAAGGCAGCAAGTTGCGCAAAAATCATCGCTAATGCTAAGCCTTTAATGAATGGACGTTTTGAGTTGCTTTTATATCACAATGAAAAAGCTTTAAGTATATCCTTCCATCGTTATGGAAATCTAGGCATTCGTGCTTTAAAATAATATAAAAAGGAGATAAAATGGAGGTTGTTCAAATTAATACTCAAATTGCGATAATGTTTGTCGCATATTCAGCATTAATGCTTTTTATCGGATTTTATTTTTATAAACAAAATAAAAATTCAGAGGACTATTTTTTAGGTGGTCGTTCTATGGGACCTGTGGTTTCAGCACTTAGTGCTGGAGCTTCTGATATGAGCGGTTGGCTTTTAATGGGTTTGCCAGGAGCTTTATATGTAAGTGGTTTAGCTGAAAGTTATATTGCAATAGGTCTTAGTATAGGAGCGTTTTTAAACTGGGCTTTTATAGCAAAAAGACTTAGAATTTACACTAGCGTGATTGCAAATTCTATTACCATTCCAGATTATTTTGAAACAAGATTTGATGATGATAAGCATATATTAAGAGTGGTTTGTGCTATTGTTATTTTAATTTTCTTTACTTTTTATGTTTCTTCAGGACTTGTAGGTGGAGCAAAACTTTTTGAAGCAACTTTTGGAATTCAATATGATTATGCTTTAACTACAGGAACTGTGATTATAGTTGCTTATACATTTTTGGGTGGATATAAGGCAGTTTGTTGGACGGATTTGATTCAGGGTTTATTAATGATGAGTGCCTTGATTATCGTGCCTATAGTGATGATT
This sequence comes from Campylobacter sp. IFREMER_LSEM_CL2194, assembly GCF_025771685.1. Classification (NCBI taxonomy): domain Bacteria; kingdom Pseudomonadati; phylum Campylobacterota; class Epsilonproteobacteria; order Campylobacterales; family Campylobacteraceae; genus Campylobacter; species Campylobacter sp. IFREMER_LSEM_CL2194. The sequence goes on along the minus strand of NZ_JAKMQS010000005.1, from coordinate 67,869 downwards.
TATCATTTGGGTGGCTTTAGTGAAGCTGTTAATATAGTCAAAGAAATTAAGCCAAATACTTTTTCTATGGGAGAAGGATTAAGCTTTTTAGGCATAGTTTCAGCGCTTTCTTGGGGGCTTGGATATTTTGGTCAGCCGCATATTTTGGTGCGTTTTATGTCTATACGCTCAACTAAAGATATCCCAACTGCTACTTTTGTAGGAATTTCTTGGATGGTTATATCTTTAATTGGTGCTTGTTTGATAGGTGTTTTAGGTATAGCTTATGTGAGTAAATTTGAACTTAGTTTACAAGATCCTGAAAAGATTTTTATCGTAATGTCACAATTACTTTTTAATCCTTGGATAGCAGGTATTTTATTAAGCGCTATTTTGGCAGCTATTATGAGTACAGCAAGTTCACAATTGCTTGTTTCAAGTTCGACTATAGCAGAAGATTTTTATAAAAGAATTTTCAATAAAGAAGCGTCTAATAAAATGGTAATGACTTTAGGTAGATTTGGTGTTTTAGCAGTGGCTGTGATAGCTTTTGTTATTTCTACTGATAAAAACTCAAGCGTATTAAGCATAGTAGCTTATGCTTGGGCAGGGTTTGGAGCAAGTTTTGGTTCTGTAATGCTCTTTTCATTATTTTGGTCAAAAATGACTAGATATGCTGCTATTGCAGGTATGATTACGGGCGCAGTTGTAGTTGTAGCATATAAAAATTTCTTGGCTGAGTGGCTTAATTTTCCTATTTATGAAATCATTCCAGGATTTTTAGCTGCATCTATTGTGATTGTTTTAGTGAGCTTGGTAACTAAAGTTCGCCCAGGAACTAAAGCAGCTTATGAAACAATGTTAAAACATCTTTAATATATATTCAAAAGCCTTTAAGGCTTTTGAATTAAAAATCTAAGCGCTGGACCATCTTGATTTATTTCTAGAATTTCAAAACCACGATTTTTAGCATCCTGTGGTATGGAATTAATGCTTTGTGGGCAATCACATAAAATTTCTAAAACTTCACCTGATTTTAGTTCTTTTAAGGCATCAATAGTAGCTATAGCAGGGTATGGACAAGCCTCACCTTCTAAATTTAAACTATAATGAATAATCATATTTTTCCTTTTTTATTTTGTTTGAAAAAGAATGATTTTTTAAACTTTAATATAAATAAAAATAAAATTACAAATAAAATTAAATTGATTGCTAAACCATTAAAATAACCAAATTCATTTAAAAGATGAATCTTTACTCCATCTGTTAAGAAATTTGGAAAATGATCGTAGCTTAAAGCTAATATCATAGTGCCAATAATATTTGCAATACCCACTATAATAAAATGACTTTGTCCTTCACAAGCTCGATACATCCAGCCACACTCGCATCCTCCGGCAAAAACTATCCCAAAGCCAAATAAAAAAGCACCTAAAGCAATATTTGGTGATATTTCTATTATTTTGCTAGTGTGCCCTTGTAAGATAAAAGCAAAAGCTATTAAACAAGCTATAATCATACCTATTAAAGCACCCTTTATGGCATTATCCCTACCAAATAAAAATAAATCTCTAAAGCAAGAAGTAAAGCAAATTTGAGCTCTAGATATGATAAAACCAAAAACAAAGCCAAATATTAACGCTAAAGGAAGAATACTTTCTTTATTTTTAATATTTAAAGGTTGTCTTTGTAGTATAAATATAACATAAGTTATAAAAATTATAAATACACCAAGTCCTATATAAAAATATATCTTTGCAGTTTTATTTTGTGTTTTTAATGATTGGTTTTCTTTGCATACACGTTGTAATTTAGCTTTTGGTTTAAAAGGTGCTAGATTGCAAACTTTAACAGCTAAATAAATCCCTAAAATCATAAATAAGGTAAAAACCCAAGTATGCAAAGAAAAATAAGGTAAACCTGTAAAAAAATTTGCCAAATTGCAACCAAAGGCAAGTCTTGCACCAAAACCGGATAAAATTCCACCTATAATAGCTTGAAAAATTCGAATTTTGCTAGCAGGTAAGCGCCATTTGAATTTATTTGCTAAAAATGCAGCACTTAAACACCCTATAAACATACCTATAAGCATAATACCATCAATTCTTGTTAAGGGACTGCCACTTAAATTTTGCTTTTGATAATAAGAATAAGAGCTTAAGTCCATACCAAAAAATTCTAAAAACTCTCCGCCCCAGCGCGTCATTTCGCCAGTGACTGCCCAAACGCTACCAAAAATTCCAAAATAAATAGCACTTAAAATTCCAAGTATAATCATGCCTTTGGAATTATCCCAAAAATTTATAAAAAAAGATTGTTTGAAAGAATGCATTGTCGTATCCAAAAATTGTGATTGTCAAAACTTGACACTAATAAAGTTAGTATTATAGCTAATAAATTTATACAAAATAAAATATTATTAAAAATAGTTTCAATTTTACGTATTTGGTTTTTGTTTTAATTAAAAATATTAAGATATAATATCTTTTTGGAAGGTTAGCTTATCTGGTGATGGCCACTGACTTCAAATCAGATGAAAGGGTAGTTGACTACTTTTTGGGGAGTTCGATTCTCTCACCTTCTCGCCAAATTTAAGTCAAAATGGAGTTTTCATGAGTAAAGCAGATATTGTCGTTGGTATCCAATGGGGTGATGAGGGTAAAGGTAAGATAGTTGATAAACTATGTGAAAATTATGATTATGTTTGCAGGAGTGCAGGCGGACATAATGCAGGTCACACTATATGGGTTGATGGTATAAGATATGCTTTACATTTAATGCCATCAGGTGTTTTGAATAAGCAATGTGTTAATGTTATAGGAAATGGAGTTGTAGTTAATCCCGATGTATTAATTAGCGAAATGGCTCAATTTGAAAATTTAGAAGGAAGATTATTTATAAGTGATAGAGCTCATTTAAATTTAAACCACCATGCTTTGATTGATCAAGCAAGAGAAAGACTTAAAGGCGATAAAGCTATAGGAACAACAGGCAAAGGCATAGGGCCAAGCTATGAAGATAAAATAAGTCGTAATGGACATAGAGTAGGGGAATTGCTAGAGCCTGAAAAACTTTGTGAAAATTTAATGAAAGATTTTGAACTTAAAAAAACTTATTTTGATGTTTTAGGTATTGCAATGCCTAGTTATGATGAAATTTTAAAAGATTTAAAACGCTTTAAAGAAGTGCTAGCGCCATATATTACAGATACCACGAGAATGCTTTGGAAAGCTTTGGATGAGGATAAAAAAGTATTGTTAGAAGGTGCACAAGGATCAATGCTTGATATTGATCATGGAACTTATCCTTATGTTACTAGTTCAACGACTATTTCAGCTGGGGCTTTAAGTGGTTTGGGATTAAATCCAAAAGAAATTGGAAAAGTTATAGGTATAGTAAAAGCTTATACAACAAGAGTGGGAAATGGAGCTTTTCCAAGTGAAGATTTAGGTGAAGATGGCGAAAAAATAGGACTTATTGGTAAAGAAATCGGTGTAAGTACAGGTAGAAAAAGAAGATGTGGTTGGTTTGATGCGGTTGCGGTAAGATATACTGCAAGATTAAATGGCTTAGATACTTTATCATTGATGAAGCTTGATGTGTTGGATGGTTTTGAAAGTGTTAAAATTTGTAAAGCTTATGAGTATAAGGGGCAAGAAATAGACTATGTGCCTTGTGATTTAGAAAATGCTAAACCTATTTATGAAGTAATGGAAGGTTGGGATAAAGTTGCAGGGATTAGGGATTATGATTTGTTACCTGAAAATGCTAAAAAATACATTAAACGTTTAGAAGAATTAAGTGGTGTTAAAGTAGGTTATATCTCTACAAGCCCTGAAAGAGAAGATACTATCATTTTATGAAAAGCAAATATTCTTCTGTGATTAAGCTTAGAAAACAACAGCTTGATAAAGCAGAAGCAAATTTAACCAAAACAAGACAAAAGCTTTTGCAGTGTGAAGAAGAGCTTAAAGAAGCTTCAAAAACTTGCGAAAGCTTAACTTTAGCCGATAAGGGTTCAATAGCTTTGTTAAGATCGTCTTTAAAATTGCAAGAAATTGCAAGAGAAGGCAAGCAAAGGGTTAAACAAAAATTGGATTTAACCAAAAAAGAATTAGCGCATCATCAGCATTTATATAAAAAAGCTCATTTGGAATTTGAAAAAATCAAAGTTTTAGAAAATGAAGAATTAAAAAAGATTCAAAAAGCCTTACAAAAAGAAGAAGAAAAATTTATAGACGAACTTGCTATAACAAGGCATTTTAATAAGGATAAATAATGAAAAAAATAATATTTTTATTAATTTTTTTAAATTTTGTAAATGCGCAACAAAATTGTGAGCAATATTTTGAAGCAAGAAAAGAACAAATGCAAGAACAAATTAGAGAATATGATGAGGCAAGACAAAGTTTAGAAGCATATAGGGCATCTTTTGAAGCTTTACAAAAAGAAAAAATGCAAGCTTTGGTACAAAAAGAAGCTGATATTAATGCAAGTTTAGAACAAATCAAAAGCTTAAAAGAACAAAATGAACGTATATTGAAAGCAACTAGAGAAAATCTCCAAGCGATTAATGATAAAACTATGGGGCGTATTACAGAAATCTATGCAAAAATGAAAGATGTGGCTGTTGCAGGTATATTAAGTGAAATGGAATCTGATGAAGCTTCAAAAATTCTACTTTCGCTTGATCCTAGAAAAATTTCATCCATTATGGCAAAAATGGAACCTAAGAAAGCTTCAGATTTAACACTACTTTTGAAAAATTTAGATCAAAATGCAAGTTCGCAGTAAGTTTTAAGCAGTTTTTACCTTTTTTTTAGTATTATTTCAATAAAAATAAAAAGGTGAATAAATGCGTATCAAACCAGCTCACATACCTTATATAGCAAATAAAATAATACTTGATTTAATGCATTCTTCTTTTGTTAAAATTAAAGATGATAGTCAAAAACTTTTAAAAATAGCAAAAGAGATTATAGAAATAGATGTTTTAAACGAGCGTAAGCTTGATGAAAAAGCAAAAGAGCTTTTAGAAAGCCAGGAAGATGAAATCGAGTTCATGCAAATAGATAGAAAAAGTATGTTTTGGATGATTAAGAAAAAATTAGCAAATGAGTTTAAATTTATGCTTGATAGTGAAGATAGATACAATAACCTTTCTCATAAAATTTTAGAAAATTTAGTAGAAGAGGATTTGATAAATTATAATGTATCAGAAAATCGTGTGAAAAATCTCATTTTCTCAAGTATTATGTCTTATTTAAAAGAGTATGAAAATTTAGAAGATTTGGTTTATGAAAAAATTTCAAATTATAAAAGAAAGCTTATCCCAGGTTCTGAAGAATATGAATTGGTGTTTGAAAAGCTTTACCAAGAAGAGCTTAGAAAAAAGGGACTTTTATGAAAGCATATATTTATATAGAAAATGATGTTTTTTTAAGTGCAAAGGCTTTTGGAGAAAGTGGAACTTTTTTTGGTGAGCTTGTTTTTAATACTTCTTTAACGGGCTATCAAGAGATTATTTCTGATCCTTCATATGCGGGTCAATTTGTGGTTTTTTCAATGCCAGAAATTGGTATAGTTGGCGTTAATGATGAAGATAATGAAAGCAAAGAAGTTTTTGCTAGCGGTATGATCATAAGGGAATTAAATGAAGATTATTCTAATTTTAGAGCCAATGATTCTTTGAGTGCTTATTTGAAAAACCATGGCAAAATAGGACTTTGCGAAATTGATACTAGATTTTTGGTTAAAATGATTAGAGATCAAGGAAATTTAAGAGCTATAATATCTACTGAAATTAAAGACAAAGAAGAGCTTAAGAAAATGCTTCTTTCTAGTGCTAAAATCGATGAGGTAAATTATGTAGCACAAGTTAGCACTAAAAGCTCTTATAAGCATAGTAAAGGTGCTTGGAATCATAGCAACAAAACTTATGAAAATGTAAAAGCAAATGGTAAAAAAGTAGCTGTGATTGATTATGGTGTAAAAGAAAATATTTTAAATGAACTTGTGAGTGTAGGACTTGAAGTAGAGGTTTTTCCTTATAATACCAAGGCAAAAGATTTGATTGATTTATACCAAAAAGGTGCAATTCATGGGGTATTTTTATCCAATGGACCAGGTGAGCCAAAAATTTTAAAAGATGAAATTGCAGAGATTAAAAAATTAGCAGAAGCAAAAATTCCTATGCTAGGTATTTGTTTAGGGCACCAGCTTTTAAGTAATGCATTTGGTTATGAAACTTATAAGATGAAATTTGGTCAACATGGAGCAAATCATCCAGTAATTAATCTTATAAATAATACAGTAGAAATTACAGCGCAAAATCACAACTATAATGTTCCTGAAGAAATAGCAGAGGTTGCAACAATTACTCATAGAAATTTATTTGGTGATAATGTAGAGGGTGTAAAATACAAAAATTATCCTATCATTTCAGTGCAACATCACCCAGAAAGCTCCTCAGGACCACATGAGAGCAAATACATCTTTAAAGAATTTTTAGAGCTTTTGTGAATTTAGATTTTATTGCTTTAGCGAGTATAGCTTTTCTTTCTAGCTTTGGACATTGTTATGGAATGTGCGGAGGTTTTATTTTAGCTTATACTCAGCTTTCAAAGCAGTTCAAACCCCCTTTTTCTCTTTTGATTTTCTCTTATCATTTATCTAGAATTTTTGCCTATGTCTGTTTGGGCATATTTTTTGGATTTTTTGGAAATTTATTTTCTTTTAGCGAATTTGCAAAAGGTATAATGCTTTTTATTATCGGGATTTTTATGGTGGTTTTAGCTTTTGCTTTAATTTTTAAAGGAAAATTATTAGCTTTTTTTGAAAGCTCTTTAATTTTTGACTGTGTCATTAAAAAAAACATTTCAAGATTAATTCAAAATAAGTCTTTAAAAAGTACTATTTTTTTAGGCTTTTTAAATGGTTTTGTACCTTGTGGCTTGGTGTATTTTTATATAGCTTTTGGAATGAGTGTACAAAATGTATACTTGTCAGCGTTAATTATGCTTGTTTTTGGACTTTCAACACTGCCTGCTTTGGTATTTTTTGCTTATTTTTCTAAAACACTGAGTGAAAAATTTCAAAAAACAGCTAGTTTGATTTCTTATATTTTAATATTTTTTTATGGCTTGTATTTTTCTTATATAGGTTTTTCTTTAACTCGATAAATTTTATTATTTACTTATAATTCTTAATAGATGATTAATCATTGTGATTTTAAGCTAAAAAAGATGATAATTATCATATAATATAGCGATTGCATATTGCAGAAAAAAACTTAAGGAGAGGAAATGCACCCAGGAAATGCATTAAACTATGACTATACGGTTGCTAAATATTTTATGTTTGCTACCTTATTGTTTGGTGTTATTGGTATGGCTATTGGAACGCTTATTGCCTTTCAAATGGCTTATCCGGATTTAAACTATTTAGCTGGTGAGTATGGCACTTTTTCAAGACTTAGACCATTGCACACTTCAGGTGTAATTTTTGGTTTTATGCTCTCAGGAATTTGGGCTACTTGGTATTATATTGGTCAGCGTGTGCTAAAAGTTAGTATGGCAGAATCAAGCTTTTTAATGTTTGTTGGCAAACTACATTTTTGGCTTTATATGATCACTATGATTATAGCTGTTATTACTTTGTTTGCAGGTATTAGTACTTCAAAAGAATACGCAGAGCTTGAATGGCCACTTGATATATTGGTAGTTTTAGTTTGGGTTTTATGGGGTGTAAGTATTTTTGGGCTTATTGGAATTCGCCGTGAAAAAACTTTATACGTTTCACTTTGGTATTATATAGCTACCTTCTTAGGTATAGCAATGCTTTATCTATTTAATAATATGGCTGTACCAACATACTTTGTAAGTGGAATGGGCGATTGGTGGCATAGTGTTTCTATGTATGCAGGAACTAATGATGCGTTAGTTCAATGGTGGTATGGACACAATGCTGTTGCATTTGTATTTACTGTTGGTATTATTGCTCAAATTTATTATTTCTTACCAAAAGAAAGTGGTCAGCCAATTTTCTCATATAAGTTATCTTTATTTGCGTTTTGGGGCTTAATGTTTGTTTATCTATGGGCAGGTGGACACCACTTGATTTATTCTACTGTGCCTGATTGGATGCAAACTATGGGTTCAGTTTTTTCAATTGTACTTATTTTACCTTCTTGGGGTTCAGCAATTAATATCTTGCTTACTATGAAAGGTGAGTGGAGTCAACTAAGAGAAAGTCCGTTGATTAAATTTATGATTTTAGCTTCAACTTTCTATATGTTCTCAACTTTAGAAGGTCCTATTCTTTCTATTAAATCAGTTAATGCATTAGCACACTTTACAGATTGGATTCCAGGACATGTTCATGATGGTACTTTAGGTTGGGTTGGCTTTATGACTATGGCAGCACTTTATCATATGGTGCCTAGAATGTTTAAAAGAGAACTATATAGCAAATCATTAATGGAAGCTCAATTTTGGATTCAAACTACAGGTATAGTATTGTACTTTAGTTCTATGTGGATAGCAGGTATTACTCAAGGTATGATGTGGAGAGCTACTGATGAGTATGGTAACTTACTTTATACTTTTATTGATACTGTTGAAGCTATTGTTCCTTATTATTGGATTAGAGCTGTGGGTGGCTTGTTATACTTAGTAGGATTTTTCATGTTTGTTTATAATATTTATAAATCAATTTCAGTGGGTAGAGTGCTTGATAAAGAGCCAAAAAGTGCTTCACCTATGGCAGCATAAGGAGGAAAAATATGTTTAGTTGGTTAGAAAAAAATCCATTCTTTTTTGCTGTGGCAGTATTTATAGTGATTGCATATGCAGGTATTGTAGAAGTTTTACCTGATTTTGCTCAGAATGCAAGACCAATTGAAGGTAAAAAACCTTATACAGTTTTACAACTTGCAGGACGTCATGCTTATATTAAAGAAAGTTGTAATGCATGTCATTCACAACTTATTCGTCCTTTTAAATCAGAAACAGATCGTTATGGTATGTACTCAGTTAGTGGTGAATATGCTTATGATAGACCATTTTTATGGGGTTCAAAAAGAACAGGACCTGATTTATTGCGTATAGGTAATTTTAGAACAACAGATTGGCATGAAAATCACATGTGGGATCCAGTTTCAGTTGTCCCTGGTTCTATTATGCCAGCTTATAAACATATGTTTAGCAATAATGCAAATATAGAAACAGCTTATGCAGAAGCACTAACTGTAAAAAAAGTTTTCAATGTGCCTTATGATACTGAAAATGGTACAAAACTAGGTACTTGGGAAGAGGCTCAAGCAGAAGTTAAAGCAGAAGCTCAAGCTATAGTAGATCAAATGAAAAATCAAGATGTTAAAGATGCGTTTGCTAGAGGTGAAATTAGAGAGATTGTAGCTTTGATTGCGTATCTTAACAGCTTAAAATAGGAAAAACTATGGATTTAGAACTAATAAGAGAGCTACAAGCTTATGGTTTTTTTGCTCTTGTAGTATTTTTAGTGGTAGTTTTATATTCTTATTGGTTTCATTTGTATAGATCTGAAAAAACAGGTAGAAGAAACTATGAAAAATACGCTGATTTGGCATTGCATGATGAAATCAGCGATCGTGTTTTAGAGCAAAATAAAAGGAGTGCTTAATGCAATGGTTGAATTTACAAGATAATGTTAATTTATTATCTTTTATCGGAGCAATTCTTATCATACTAATTACGCTTGTTGTGGTAGGAAAATTGTTTAAAAGTATGAAAGAAGAAAAGAGCCAAGGTGAACTAAGCGAGCATAGTTGGGATGGTATAGGTGAGTTTAAAAATCCTATACCACTTGGTTGGGCTGTAGTGTTTTTCTTAGCTATAGTATGGTGTATATGGTATTTTCTTTGGGGATATCCTTTAAATAGTTATTCTCAAATTGGTGAGTATAATAAAGAAGTACAAACACATAATGAAAAATTTGCACAAAAATTTGCAAATTTAAGTGCACAAGATAAACAAGAAATGGGTAAGAATATTTTCTTGGTTCAATGTTCTTCTTGTCATGGTATTACAGGTGATGGTATTAATGGAAAAGCACAAAATCTTAACATTTGGGGTTCAGAAGAAGGGCTTATAGAGGTAATTACTAAAGGTTCTAAGGGTATGAATTATCCTATGGGTGAAATGTTAAGTGCAGCTGATAATGGCATAGATGAGGCTGATATCCCTGCAATTGCTGCCTATGTTGCTTCTGAAATTTCAGCAATTAAAAAAACTGAAAATCCTCAACTTGTAGCAAAAGGAAAAGAACTTTTTGCAACTTGTACGGTGTGTCATGGTGAAGATGGAAAAGGAACTATTGATGGGCAATTGGTTGCTCCGGATTTGACAAAATATGGCAGTGCTGAGTTTGTAGTAGATGTTTTAAATCGTGGTAAAGCAGGTAGTATAGGTGTAATGCCTCATTTTAATAATGGTTTATTAAATGAGCTTCAAAAAGAAGCAGTTAGCGAATATGCAATTTCTCTTTCAAGGGGTGAATAATGGAAAATTCAAATAGATGTGTATTTTCACTTTCGGGTGTTAGTGGAATGTTAATAGCAACTGTTTTATTGCTATCGATTCTAGCTGGACTTACTGTTTGGGGTCTTAAAACACAGCAAGATGTTATGCAAAAACCTTATAAAATAGAAAATGCAGAGCAAATTAAAATGTTTGACTCTAAAAGAGAAGAACATATCATCATAAAGGAATGATTATGGCAAAAGTTCTTGAATACTTAATCATAGCTGGCTTAGTTGTAGCAGCAGGAGTTACTGCTTGGTCAGTTTTAACTGTAAATCACCTTTTTATAGGATGAAAAATATATTTAAAGGCGGTTTTTTAACCGCCGCTTTTATTTGCTTTGCTAATTTCTTACATGCTGAAATACTATTAAATGACAATATCTTAAATACTGCAATAGAACAAAATATTACTTCAAGCTCTAAGCAAATTCGTGAGTTAACTGGAGTAAATATCGCTTTGGCATTAAGTGATAAAAAAGATTTTGAAAGTTTAAAGAGCTATGAAGCTAATTTAAGTAAACCATATATTTTACTTGTATTTTCTAAAGCTTCACATAAGGTGGATATACTTGCAAGTGATGATGCTTTAGCTTTTTTTGATAAAGAAGGTGTTTTGAGTCCTTACCCTGAAAAAGGAACGATTTTGCCTATACTTGCAAATCCTAAACAAAAAGACATTTACAATGCTGCTATTTTAAATGGTTATGCAGATATTGCTGATCAAGTGGCAAATCATTTTAATATAAAACCTTTTTATGGAAATTCAAATCGTGATACTTTAAATATCATGAGAATTTTAATTTATGGCTTTTTATGTGTCGCAATTTTGATGCTAGTTCAAAGAAAAATCAAAAGGAGAAGATAAATGCAAAATCAGAAAACATTTTGGCCTTATGGTATTTTGATTTCTTTAGGGCTTATTGTTATAGCTTGTATTGTAACGATTTTTATTGCAAGCAAAGCACCTGTATATGAAGATAATTTTTATTTTGATTCTTATCAAAATGTAGAGTTAAATTATAATGAAATTCAAAACAGACAAAAGACTTTTGATGAAAATTTTAAATTAAGCATTAAAGATAAAGAAAGCTTTATACATAAGAAAAATCAAGTTTATTATATCAATGAAGGGCAAAATGAACTTAGGATTGCGATTGAAAATTTAAAAGATTATGACTTAAATAAACTTCAAATTCAAACCTTGCTTTCGCGTCCACATACAAATGTAAATGATGAGAATTTACAAGCAAGATTAGAAGGAAGTGATTTGGTGTTTGATTTTAATATCAAAGAAAAAGGCGTATGGCAAATACTTTTAAAAATCACTCAAGATGAAAATAGCGTAGGATTTTTTAAATTCTTTTTACAGACTAAATAATGAAGCTTTTTGTTTTTAGCTCACTAAGAGCTTTAAGAAAATATTATGAGAAAAAACTACAAATAGACACTTTAGTAGATCCGGCTATGAGTATAGCTGAATTTATGCAAAAATTAGTTTTTTCTCCACATTTTCAAGCAACTCATTATGAGTGTTTGCTTTTGATGAAAAAGGCTTGTGAACAAACTAAAAATTTAGAACAAAGTTTGAAAATACCGAGTAATTTTTTTGCATTTTTAAAAAACAATGCTTATTTATTTAGTTTTTTTAAAGAACTTAGCTTGGAGAAAAAGGATATTAGTGCTTTAAAAAATTATGACGCTTATGCTCAGTATGATGAACATTTACAAATTTTAGAAGAGCTTTTTAAAAATTATCTTACCTTATTAAATGAACAAAATTTATATGATGATATTTCTTTAGCGTTAGATTATGAAATTAATAATGATTTTTTAAAAAATTATGATGAGATTATTTTTGATTTTCAAGGTTTTTTGAATGCTTTTGAAGTAGAGCTTTTGTTAAAAGTTAAGGAAATACTTCCTCTTAAAGTGCAATTTAATTGTACTAAATTTAACAAAGATTTTTTAAGTTCTCTTAGCTTTTTACAAGGGCTTTCTCTTAAGGAAAATCATGTGTATTTATATGATGTAAACCAAGCACAAATATTACAAGAGTGTCCTTTTGTACAAGAAAATAAAATCACTTATAAAAGTTTTAATTTACGGTCTTTGCAAGCTGCTTTTGTTTTTGAAAAAATTAACAGCTTTTTAAAAGCTGGTATTAGCGCAAAAGATATTGTAGTGATTACCCCTGATGAGAACTTTGTGGATATTTTAAGACTTTATGATAAAAACAATGTATTAAACTATGCCAATGGGGAAAGTATCAAACATACGCTTTTTTATCATAGATTAAAGACTTTATATGAAAGTGCTAAAGATGATGAGTTTGAGTATGAGCTTAGTGAAGATTTTTTTGATAGGCAAAAGCTAAACAAGCACTTATGTAATTTGCATTTTTATCCTTCTGGTATTGATTTTATAGAGTTTAGAAAGCTTTTTGATGAAAATATCTCTTTTGATTTTTTTGAAAACTTCATCCATAATTTGCTAGAAGATATTAACAATCAAGAATTGCAAGATTATATCTATCAAGAGCTTGCATTCATTAAAGAACTTATAAAAACACATACTTTAAGTTTTAAGCAAATTTTAGAGTTATTTTTCATGCAAATTGACAGTAAAAAACTAAGCAGTGTTGGCGGTGGTGAAGTTACTGTAATGGGGCTTTTAGAAAGCAGAGGGCTCAGCTTTGATGGGGTGGTTATAGTTGATTTTAATGATGAGTTTATCCCTAAAAGAGTTTCAAGTGAGTTATTTTTAAATAATGAAATTCGAAAAAAAGCAGGACTTATTACTCATGCTCAAAGAGAAAATTTACAAAGACATTATTATTATACCCTAATAGCCAAGGCAAAATTAGTAGGAATTTCTTATGTGGAAAATGAAGAAAAAATCAAGTCAAGATTTTTAAGTGAGCTTGATTTTTCACTCATAGAAGATAAAACATACAGTGACAATGCCTATATCAAATACTTTCAAACACACAAGTGTGATTTTAACCTTGAGCCAATTACACATATAATGGCTAAGCATGATTATTTTAGTAAAGAGCTTACTTTTACGAGATTTCACCTTTTGATAAATTATGGCTTAGATTATTATTATAAATATGTCTTAGGACTAAAAGAACCAAAAGAATTAGAAGATACTCTTAGGGCGAATGAGCTAGGAAGTTTTATTCATAAAGCTTTAGAAAAATACTATAAACAAAACAAAAAAGCAAAATATTTTGACTATGAAAAATTTATGGATATTGTAAAAAATTTGAAAGATTACAAAATCGATGCTTTAAATTTAGCTTTAATACAAGCAATGTTTAAAGAATTTCAAGTGCTTGAAAATGAGCATTTTAAACAAGGTTTTATGGTAAGAGATTGTGAATTTTCACAAAAAAAAGATTTTATCGCTCAAAATGGAGTTAAAATTACTATTTTTGGTCGTTTAGATAGATTAGATGAAAATGAAAATGAAAAATTAGTCATAGATTATAAAACTGGGAAAATAGATGAAAAAACTTACCAGCTTGCTTTTTATAAGTTTTTATTAGAGGGTGTATACCCTTTAGAAAATATAAATGCTTGTTTTTATGATTTAAAAAATATGAAAATCGTTTATGAAAATACTGAAAGTGAAAAGGTGCAAGAGCTTAAAGACATGCTTAATGAGCTTGCAAAAGATCCTTTAGAAAAAGAATTTACTAATCAAAGAAATGATAATACCTATAGTCCTTATACCATGCTTTATAAAAAGGAGTTTAAGCTTTGAGTTGTAATTTTGAGCCTTTTTTGGCCTTAGAAGCTAGTGCAGGAAGTGGAAAAACTTTTGCATTAAGCGTGCGTTTTGTAGCCTTGGTGTTAATGGGAGCTAAGATTAATGAAATTTTAGCTCTTACTTTTACCAATAAAACCACAAGCGAGATGAAAGAAAGGATTTTTAAAACCTTTTTAGAATTTGATGTGCTTGAAAATGGAGAAAATAAAGCAGAATGCAATGAGCTTATGAGAATGCTAGGCAAAAGCAAAGAAGAGCTTGTAGATTTAAGACAAAAGCGTAAAAACGAATTTTTAAGATCTAAACTCAATATCTATACCTTTGATAGTTTTTTTTCGCAAATCATTCGTTCTTTTGCTTTAAATTTAGGTTTTATGAGTGATTTTGAGATCATAGAAAGTCAAGATAGTTATAAAAATTTCATTGCTAAATTAAACGAAGAAGAGCTAAAAAGTCTAGCGTATTACATTATCCAAACAAAAAGCAAAAGTGATTTTTTAAAAAACCTTGAAAATTTATATACCAAACATTGTGATGTTAAGCCAAATCCAAAAGCTTACCTTCCAAGCAAGGCTGCTTTAGAAAAAAATATTGATGAGTTTATAGCTTATGCAAAAAATTTAAGCACAAATAAAAATTATCTTTCAAATTTTAATTTTGAAAGAATGGAAGATTTTTTCGCTAAGCCTATTATTAGTAATTTAGATAAAAATTATTTTACTAAAGTCATTGATAATGAATTTTTACAAAAAAGAGCAGAGCTTATACAAAATGCAAAAGAATATTTTAATCAAATAGAAAATTACCGCATAAGTATGCTTGCAAAGCTTTTGAAGCATTTTAAAGAAGCAAGAAATGAAAATAATACCAAGCAAAATGCATTAACTTTTTCAGATATAGCCTTAAAAACTTATGAATTAATTAGTGATGAGGCTAATAAAGAATTGATTTATTTTAGACTTGATGGATATATTTCTCATTTATTAATCGATGAATTTCAAGATACTAATGTCTTGCAATATCAAATTTTAAAGCCTATTATCGCTGAGCTTGTTTCAGGTGAGGGTGTGAAAAAAAACAGAAGTTTTTTTTATGTAGGCGATAAAAAGCAGAGTATATATGGTTTTAGAGGGGGTAAAAAAGAACTTTTTGATAAGCTTTTAAAAGACTTTCCACAAATTAAACTAGAGCATTTAGATACTAATTATCGTAGTAAAAAAATCATTGTTGATTATGTCAATGACACTTTTAAAGATAAATTTTTTGATAGCTTTTTAAATCCTAGCTTTACTTTGCAAAAAAGCGTTAAAGAAGGCGGGTATGTAGAAATTTTGCAAAATCACATCCCTAGTAAAGATGGTTCTGTTTATGAAGCAAGTGCTAAAGAAGCTTTAAAAATCATCCATAGACTTTTAGAAAAAGGCATTAAGCTTGATGATATTTGCATTTTAGTATGGGTCAATAAAGACGCCACTTTGATTCAAGAATTTCTTGAAGAAAATGGCGTTAAAGCTTATACGCAAAGCAATGTTCCTTTGTTAGATTGCATTAGCGTAAGAGTGCTTTTTGAGTATGCAAAGGCTTGTGTGCTTAAAGATGAGTTTAGTTTGTATTTTGTAAATGATGTTTTAAAAAAAGAACTTAGCTATCTTGAGCTTGATCTAAACCGCAGTGTAGGTGAAATTTTAAAATACTTGATTGATTATTTAAAGCTTGATCTAAGTGATGTTAATCTTATCGCCTATTTAGAGTATGCAAGTACTTTTGATAATTTTTTTGATTTTTTATTTAGTCCTTGTAAATTAAGTTCTTTGCAAGCACAAAATGATGGAGTTAGCATTATGACCGTGCATAAGTCTAAGGGGCTTGAATTTGAAAATTTAATCGTGCTTGATAGACTTAGTAAAAAAGCTCCAGACACTGATACTTTAATGTTTGAGTATGATTTAGAGCAGGGCTGGGAAATAAAATACAGACATAGTGCTAGAGAATACCTTGAAGATGATAGCTATAATGCCTTTTTAGACAAAAGAAAAAAACTCCAAACAGAAGATGAGATAAATTGTTTATATGTAGCACTTACTAGAGCTAAAAATTCTCTTTTTGTTATAAAAAATGATGAAAATTATAAGGGTTTTAAAGGATATTTTAAAGATTATGAAGAAAAGCAAATAGGCATTTTAGAAGAACAACTTTCAAAAACAAATGAGCCTTTGGAAAATTTAGAGCAAATAGAAAGCTTTGAAGAATTTCAAAAGGTAAATTTACAAGAAGTTAAAGTTAAAAACTATTTTACAAGTGAGCAAATACATTTTGGCTTGGCTTTGCATGAATTTTTACAATATTTTGATTTTAACACTAAAAATAATTTTGAATTTTGTAAGCAAATGGTGTATAAAAAATATCGTTTTTACTTAGATGATGAAGCTTTTAGTGAGCTTTTTAAAAGACTTACTATGCTTTTAAAAGATGAGAGTTTTAACGCGCTTTTAGTGGGTAAAAAGTTACTTAAAGAGCAAATCATCACTTATAAAGGCGAGCAAAAACAGCTTGATATGCTTGCATTTGATGATAATGAAGCTATCATTATAGATTATAAAACAGGTTTAAATTTAAACGAGCATAAAAAGCAAGTTTTACTTTACAAAGAAGCCATAGAAAAAATCTTAACCAAGACTTCCACTAAGGCTTTTTTGGTGTATGTTTTAAAAGATAAAGTGGATGTAATAGAGGTTTAACATTATATAAGATATCTATATCGTTTTATTTTTTAAGTTGTGTATTTTTTCATACTCAATATTTTTCATATAGTGGTAAGAATATTTAAGCTTTAAATATTCTTAAATTAAGTATTAATTAAGCTAAAATAATTATAATCTCATTTTTAAAAAAATTTTTGGCAAAGGTAAGATGATGACAAAGATAACAAAGCCAAACGAAGTAAAACGCGAATGGATCGTTTTAGACGCTGAAGGAAAGCGTTTTGGTCGTCTTTTAACAGAAGTAGCGACTATTTTAAGAGGTAAAAATAAACCTTGCTATACTCCAAATGTTGATTGTGGAGATTATGTAATCATTATCAATGCTTCTAAAGCAGTTTTTACAGGTGCAAATAAAGCAGAAGATAAACTATACCACAGACATTCAGGGTATTTTGGAAGTGTAAAAAGTGAAAAATTTGGTGATTTATTAGAAAAAAATCCAGTTAAATTATATAAATTAGCAGTTCGTGGTATGCTACCTAAAACAAACCTAGGTAGAGCTATGCTAAAAAAATTAAAAATTTATGCAGGTAGCGAACATCCTCATACTGCTCAAATTGCTAATAAAGGAAAATAATCATGGCAACAACATACGCAACAGGTAAAAGAAAAACCGCTGTAGCTAAAGTTTGGGTAAAAGCTGGTAGTGGTAAAATCATCGTTAATGGTATGGATTTAAACACTTGGCTTGGCGGACATGAAGCTATAAAATTAAAAGTAGTTCAGCCTTTATTAGTAACTAAGCAAGAAACTTCTATGGATATTAAAGCAACAACTTTAGGCGGTGGATACAGCGCTCAAGCTGAAGCTTTAAGACATGGTATTTCAAGAGCTTTAGCTGCTATGGATGCAGATTTTAGAGCATTATTAAAACCAAAAGGACTTCTTACTAGAGATAGTAGAACTGTTGAGCGTAAAAAATACGGTCGCAGAAAAGCAAGAAGAAGCCCACAATTCTCTAAACGTTAATCTTTTTTGGATCCATTTTTGGATCCATTTTTTCTTTCATTTTTTAAAAAAATCATATTTTTTCATATATTTTAGTTTTGTTTAAAATTATAGGATTTTTTATTTATAATAAACTTTTATAATTTCAAAGTCCGATCAGGGAAACCTCCTTTTTGTAGTAAATTTAAGCCCCTTACCCAAAAGGGGCTTATTTTATTTTAATCTTCATTTTATATAATACCCCATTTATTTTCATTTTTAAGGATAGACGATGAAAAAAATCATAGGATTGGTTAGTTTAGTTAGTGCTTTGTTTGCTTTTGATACTAGCAAAATAGAAATCACTCCAACCTTTAACTACACAACTCCAGAAGGAAATTTAGATCTTAAAAATTATGGTGGAGTGGGATTGAGATTTGGTTATCATTATGATGATTTATGGCTAGATCAGGCTGAACTTGGCTTAGAGTATTATGACAATGCAAAATATAATAATCCAAACGATAATACACATACAGATACTAGTGTTTCAAGATTTTATGTAAATGCTATTAAAGGAATTGATCTGGCTAATCATGTATATTTATATGGTTTGTTGGGAACAGGTTATGAGTATTTGAGTCATGGAGCTTATGAAAATAAAAGTGGTATGTTTGCTCAATATGGTGCAGGTTTTAAATTTGCACTTGGAGAAGATTTGGCTTTAAGACTTGAAGCAAGAGATCAAATTAAATTCAATAATGATGAACATAATTTGATTTCTAGTGTTGGCTTGAGTTTTTATTTTGGTAATAAAGCTCCAAAAACTCCTCAAACTGCAACTAAACAAATCGAAGAAAAACCGCAATCAAAACAAATCGATAAATCATGTCCAGAACCAAGAAAAGGTGCTTTACTTGATCATATAGGTTGTGAAAAAACAATAGCGCTTGAAGGACATTTTGGTTTTGATCAAATCACTATAAACCCTGAATTTGCACAAAAAATCCAAGAAGTAGGTAAGGTTTTAGAAGAAAACCCACAATATTATACTATTTTAGAGGGTCACACAGATAGTACAGGAACTAAAGCTTATAATCAAAAATTATCATTAGAGCGTGCAAAGGCAGTTGCGAAAGAACTTGAAAAATCAGGCGTAGCTAAAGAAAAAATTGCAACTAAAGGCTATGGTTTTGATAAGCCAAAAGTAAGCAATGATACTAAAGAAGGCCGTGCGCAAAATAGACGCGTGGAAGCAAAATTTTTCATTAAAGAATAAACTTTGTTAAAAAAGACAATTTTGTTTGACTTAGATGGCACTTTGATAGACTCTACAAGTGCCATTTTAGATGGTTTTGATGCTGCTTTTAAAGCTTTTGGCGAGCCTTTAAGAGATCATGGAGCCATTAAAGCTTTAATAGGTTTTCCTTTAGATGTAGCTTTTGAAAAACTTGGAGTGCCAAAGGAAAAAACAAGTGAGTATATTAATGCTTATAGAAGCGTATATCAAAAAATCTATATAGAGCAAACTTCTTTGCTCTCTTTGGCAAAAGAAAGTGTATATGAGGCTAGTTTGTTTGCTGATTTAGCTGTTGTAACGACTAAAAGTTCTAAATTTTCTAAACCTTTACTTGATCATTTAGGTATAGGAGAATACTTTAAAGTTATCATAGGTAGAGATGATGTAACTCACCCAAAACCAAATGCTGAGCCTATTTTATTAGCTTTAGAAAAATTATCTAAAGGTAAAGAAAATGCATTTATGATTGGAGATACTCATTTAGATATCCAAGCAGCTTGTAATGCTGGCGTTAAACCCATAGCAGTGAGTAGTGGTTATGAAAGCAAGGAAAGTTTAGCTAAATTTAAAATTCCACTTTTTAAAAATACTTATGAGGCAATAGAGTATATAAAAAATATCCGATAATTTCACACTCAAACTCCATACTTATAAATAATAAAAATTTTTTATCATTGTTTAAGACAATTCAAGATAAAGTAGCTATTGATTTTAAGTAATTATTTTAATTATAAGGATAATTAGATGAGTAAAATAATGAAAACAATGGATGGTAATGAAGCAGCAGCTTATGCAGCTTATGCATTTACAGAAGTTGCTGGAATTTATCCTATTACCCCAAGTTCACCAATGGCAGATTATACTGATATATGGGCTTCTCAAGGTAAAAAAAACCTTTTTGGAGTACCGGTTAAAGTTGTAGAGATGCAAAGTGAAGCAGGAGCGGCAGGGACGGTTCATGGTTCTTTGCAAGCTGGCGCTTTAACTACTACTTATACTGCCTCTCAAGGACTTTTACTAAAAATACCAAATATGTATAAAATCGCAGGTCAGCTTTTACCTGGGGTTATCCATGTGGCAGCTAGGGCTTTAGCTTCTCAAGCATTATCTATTTTTGGAGATCATCAAGATGTTTATGCAGCAAGACAAACAGGCTTTGCTATGCTTTGCTCACATTCTGTGCAAGAAAGTATGGATTTAGCAGGTGTTGCACACTTAGCAGCTATTAAAGGTAGAGTACCTTTTATGCATTTTTTTGATGGTTTTAGAACAAGCCATGAAATCCAAAAAATTGAAGTAATGGATTATGCGCATTTTGATCGTTTGCTTGACCGTGAAGCTTTGATGGAGTTTAGAAATTCCTGTCTAAATCCAGAAAATCCAAAAACAAGAGGTACGGCTCAAAATGATGATATTTATTTTCAAACAAGAGAGTTGGCAAATAAATATTATGAAGCTATTCCTGACATTGTTAATGAATATATGCAAGAAATTTCAAAAATTACAGGAAGAGAATACAAACCTTTTGTGTATTATGGGGATAAAAATGCAACGCGCATTGTAGTAGCAATGGGTTCAGTGACTGAAGCTTTAAAAGAGGTTGTAGATCATCTAAACAACAAAGGCGAAAAAGTAGGGGTTTTAAAAGTTCATTTATATAGACCATTTAGTTTAAAATATTTATTTGATGTAATGCCTCAAAGTGTTGAAAAAATAGCTGTTTTAGATAGAACTAAAGAGCCAGGAAGTTTAGGCGAGCCACTTTATTTGGATTTAAAAAGCGCATATTATGGAAAAGAAAAAGCACCTTTAATCGTTGGTGGTAGATATGGACTTTCTTCAAAAGATGTTGATCCTGCTCAACTTCTAGCGGTTTTTGAAAACCTAAATCAAGCAAATCCAAAAGATGGTTTTACCATAGGAATTAATGATGATGTGACCTTTACTTCATTGCCTGTGGGAGAAAAAATTTCTTTGGGTGATGAGAGTACTATAGAGTGCCTATTCTATGGACTTGGTGCTGATGGTACTGTAGGGGCGAATAAAAACTCTATTAAAATTATAGGGGATAAAACAGACTTTTATGCACAAGCTTATTTTGCTTATGATTCTAAAAAATCAGGTGGTTATACAAGAAGCCATTTAAGATTTTCTAAAAAACCTATCACTTCAACTTATCTAGTTTCTACACCGCATTTTGTAGCGTGTTCAGTGGCTACTTATTTAGAAATTTATGATGTTTTAGCAGGCATTAGAAAAGGTGGAACTTTCCTTTTAAATAGTATTTGGAGTGCGCAAGAGACTATTAAGAAGATTCCAAATGCAGTAAAAAGGGTTTTAGCGCAAAAAGAAATTAATTTTTATATTATTAATGCTACAAAACTTGCTAGAGAAATAGGACTAGGTAGTAGAACAAATACAATTATGCAATCAGCGTTTTTCAAGCTTGCTAATATCATTCCTTTTGAAGATGCGCAAAAATATATGAAAGAATTGGCTTATAAATCATATAGTAAAAAAGGTGATGCTATAGTTGAGATGAATTACAAAGCTATTGATGTGGGTGCAGATGGACTTGTAAAAGTTGATATTGATCCTTCTTGGGCAAATTTAGCTGATGAAGTTAAAGAAGAAACTATAGCCTATAAAGGCACTGAGTTTGTTGAAAAAATCGCAAAACCTATGAATGCAGCTAAGGGAGATGATTTACCAGTTTCAGCATTTTTGGGTTATGAAGATGGTAGTTTTGAGCATGGTACTACTGAGTATGAAAAAAGAGGCGTTGGTGTTATGGTGCCAAGATGGATAGAAACTAATTGTATTCAGTGTAATCAATGTGCTTCAGTGTGTCCGCATGCGGTTATTAGACCTTTCTTGATTGATGAAGAAGAATTAAACAATGCTCCAGCAGGTGTAAAAGAACATAGTTTAAATGCAAAAGGCGTAAAAGAGCAAAAATTAAATTTCAAAATTCAAGTTTCGCCACTTGATTGTACAGGTTGTGAGCTTTGTGTGCATGAGTGTCCAACTAAAGAAAAATCTTTAGTAATGGTTCCACTGGGTGAAGAGCTTGATCATGGTGAGCAAGAAAATGCAGATTATTTATTCAAAAAAGTAAGCTATAAAGATAATATCTTAAATAGAGAAAATGCAAAAGGTATTCAATTTGCTCAACCTTTATTTGAATTCCATGGAGCATGTCCAGGATGTGGAGAAACTCCTTATATCACTTTAATCACTAGATTGTTTGGTGAAAGAATGATTATTGCTAATGCGACAGGTTGTAGTTCTATTTATGGTGGTTCAGCTCCTTCAACTCCATATAGAAAAAGTAATAAAAATGGTCATGGACCAGCTTGGGGTAATTCTTTATTTGAAGATAATGCTGAATTTGGTCTTGGTATGAAAATAGCAACTGAAACAACAAGACATAAAATTGAGCAAATCATGAATGAAAGTATGCAAGAAGTTCCTAATGCGCTTTCTGCATTATATAAAGAATGGATTGCAAATAAAGAAGATTCTAAAGCTTCTTTAGAGCTAAGAGATAAGTTAGTGCCATTGCTAGAAGAAAATAAACAGATTAAAACTGTAAATGATATTTTAGAACTGAAAAGCTATTTAAGTAAAAAATCACATTGGATTTTTGGTGGTGATGGTTGGGCTTATGATATAGGTTATGGTGGGCTTGATCATGTTTTAGCAAGTGGTGAAAATGTAAATATTTTAGTGCTTGATACTGAAGTGTATTCTAATACTGGAGGTCAAAGCTCAAAATCTTCAAGAACAGGTTCAGTAGCTCAATTTGCTGCAGCAGGTAAGCCAGTGCAGAAAAAAGATCTAGGTCAAATTGCTATGACTTATGGTTATATTTTTGTAGCTCAAGTAAATTCTAATGCAAATTATGCGCAATTGTTAAAAGCAATAATAGCAGCAGAAGCTTATGATGGACCTTCTTTGATTATTGCTTATTCTCCTTGTATAGCTCATGGTATTAAAGGTGGGCTTGGAAATTCAGGAAATCAAGCAGAACTTGCCACAAAATGTGGATATTGGCCAACTTATATTTACGATCCACGTTTAGAAGCAGAAGGTAAAAATCCTTTAACAATTTCTTCTAAAGAGCCTGATTGGGATTTGTATGAAAGCTTTTTAATGAATGAAGTGCGTTATAATTCTTTGAAAAAATCAAATCCCGAGCAAGCAAAAGAATTATTTGAAAAAAATAAAGCAGAAGCACAACGCCGTTATAGACAACTTAAACGTCTAGCAAGTGCTGATTTTAGTAATGAAAATTAAAATTTGCTTCGATTTTTACTTGTGAGTTTATGGGTGCTTAGTGCTTTTGGTGCTAAGTACCCATTTTTGAATCAAGATTGCAGTAATATTGATTTTTCTTTGATTCAAGATCCTTTTTTTCAAAAGACTACAAATATAAAATCTGATTTTTCTTTGCAAGCTATCATTTCTAATAAAGTTAAGATTAATGATAAATGGTATGCTTTAAATGATGATATTGAAGGTTTTAAGATTGTTGAGATTAAAAATTCTCAAGTTGTATTGATAAAGGAAGAAAAAATCATGGTTTTAAAATTGTATGAAAAAAATAATATTTTTATTTATTAGCATCTTAACTTTTACAAATGTTTTTGCTTCACAGTGTCATCAACGCTTTTTTGATATAAGTGTAGAAAATAAAACTTCTTTGATTGAAATTTTAAATGAACTTGGTAGAGAATGTGGTTTTAGTATTATAATAAAAGATTCATTAGCTAGAGAAAAGTTAAATCATACTCAAAATTATTTGCACATAAGAAAAATGTCTTTAAGAGAAATTTTTAAACTTTTATTGATGGAAAATAATCTTGCTTATGAATATGAAAAAAATATTTTAAAAATTTATGGAAGACAAGTTAAAACTTTTAAAGTGCATTATATAAGCTCTATTAGAGAAGGGCAAAGCATTACTAAAGCTTCAGTGGATTCAAGACCTAAACAGGGCGATTATGATAGTGCTAAAGAAGCAGATAATTTGGTCATTAGCACGGATAAATTTGATTTTTGGGAAAAAATTTCAGAAGAAATACAAGCTTTATTAGATGAAAATACAACTAAACCTATTATTAATACTAATGCAGGGATTATCACTTTAAATGCTACTTTGTATGAGCTTACAAGGGTTGAAAAATATTTAAAAGATTTAAATAAAAGACTTAAAAAACAAGTTTTAATTGATGTAAGTATAGTTGCAGTACATTTAAATAAAAGTCATTCAAGCGGGATTAATTGGCAAGAGCTTGCTTTTAAACTTAATGGAGATGATAATGATTTTATAATCAATAAAGGCGGTGTTAAAAATATTAATCTTAAAGCTAATGTTGAAACTAAGGCTATTTTAAATTTATTACAAGAAAATGGCAAAACTACTGTACTTTCTAACCCAAAACTTATGGCACTTAATAATCAGCAAGCTATTATTTCCATAGGTGATACGATTAATTATCAAGTAAAAGAAAGCTCTAAGGGTACTGAAAATGGTACAACTATTAGTGAAACTTATAATAATTATTCTATTTTTGTAGGAATTTTACTAAATATTTTGCCAGAAATTTCAGATGATCATAAAATCATGCTTAGGATTAATCCTAGTTTGAGTGATTTTAAATATAGTGTTGATAATCATAGACAAAATAAACCAAGAAATATAGCACCAGATACTATACAAAAAAAGCTTTCTACTGTAGTTGAAGTTGATGATGGACAAACTTTAATTTTGGGTGGATTGATTAGTAAAAATACGATTAGTAACCATAATGAAGTAAGTGCTTTATCTAAAATACCACTTTTTGGTGCTTTATTTCAAGGAAAGCAAAATTTAGAAGATATTAGTGAAATAGTTTTTATCATCAAGCCAAGTTTAATAAGAGCTGATAAAAAAGTATTAAGTTTGAAAGAATTAGGTTTTGAACATGAAGATGATATGTTTTAATTTTTTAATTTGTTTGTCTTTTTTAAATGCAATGAATATTCAAAATGAAAATTTTGAGCAAAATACATTCTATGAAAAATTTATTAATCACCCAAGTTATGAAAATGCTTTAAATTTGGCTAAATATTTTTATCAAATAAAAGATTATCAAAAGGCCGTTTTTTGGGCTATTGAGGCAAATGAATTTGAGTTGTTGGAAAAAGAAGCATGGTTAGTTTTTATCAATGCTAAATTAAAACTTGGAAAGTATGAAGATGCTTTAAGAGCTAAAGAAGAGTATGAAAAACTTTTAGGAAATTATTTTGAATGATGCAAAAACAATAAAAGCTTTAAATGAACTTTCTTTGCAAGAATTGGCTTTAGAGTATAAATTGGAAATTTTAGACTTAAATCAAACTCTTAAAATAGAAAAATATCTTCATGTTTTGCCTTTTTCTTTAATAGAACAATATAATATTTTTTGTTTTTATGAAGATGATGAAAATATTCATATAGCTTCTTTAAAACCTTTAGATGAGAGTATTTTAGAAAAAATACAAAATTTATACCGCTTAAAGGTTATTAAAATTTTTCTTTGCGATGTTACACAATTTAAATTCTTGCTAGAAAGGATTAAATTTTTAATTTGCTTTCAAAACTATCTTGATAAATTAGAGCTTAATTTAAAAAGTGATGAAAATAAAGATGAGTTTTTATTAGAGCAGTTTTTGAATTTAATTTTAACTTATGCTTGTTTTTTAAGAGCAAGTGATATTCACTTGGAGCCTTTGGAAAATGAAGTTTTGATAAGATTTAGAATAGATGGAGAATTAAAATATATCCATAGTCTTGATGTGGATTCTTATCAGGCTTTATTAATGCATATAAAAATCATTGCCTTGCTTAATGTAGCCGAACAAAGACAAGCTCAAGATGGGAGTTTTTCTAAGATAATCTTAGAGCAAAAGTATGACTTTAGAATTTCAATTATGCCTTTGTTATTTGGGCAAAGTGTGGTGGTTAGGATTTTAAAACAAGATGAGCATGTTTTAAAACTTGATAGACTTTTTATTAAAGAAGAAAATTTAATCTATTTGAAAAAATGCATGAACGCACCTTATGGTTTGATTTTATTTTGCGGGCCAACGGGGAGTGGTAAAAGCACTTTTATGCATGCTATTTTAAACGAGCTTGATCAAAATAAAAAAATCATTACTCTAGAAGATCCTATAGAATATAAACTTAAACATGCTCAGCAAATTTTGTTAAATTCTAAAACTGGTTTTGATTTTCACAAAGCTTTAAGAGCGGTTTTAAGGCAAGATCCTGATGTGATTATGGTGGGTGAAATCAGAGATGAGGAGAGTTTGGATATAGTTTTAAAAGCTTCTTTAAGTGGACATTTAGTTTTAAGCACCTTGCATACTAATGGTGCTATAGAAGCTATTTTTAGAATGAAACACATGGGTGCAAAAGAGTATTTAATAGCTTATGCGCTTAATTTGATCATAGCCCAACGTTTGGTAAGAAAATTATGTGAATGTAAAGTAGCTAGCGATGAAAAATTTCATTTTCAAAATCAAGTTTTTGAAGGAAAATTTTATAAGGCAAAGGGTTGTGTTAAGTGTATGTATAGTGGATATAAAGGGCGCTTAATGGTGGCTGAGTTTTTATATTTAGACCATAATTTAAAAAGTATGATAGAAAATAATGCAAATTATGAAAATATTTTAACATATGCTTTAAAAAAAGGCTTTTTAACTTTAGGTATGGATGCTTTGGAAAAAGTTAAGCTTGGTTTAACAAGTGTAGATGAGCTAAGAAAGATTGGTTTTTGAAAAAATTTATTATTTCTTATATCTTAAAACAAGAGCAAAAGCAAAGTATAATTAAAGCCAAAAATCTATATGAAGCCAGAAATCTTGCACAAAAATCATTTGAAAATATAATTAGTGTTGAAGAATACTTTGGGACAACAAAACATAAAATTAAAGAAGAAGAGCTTATTTTTATCCTTAAAGATTTAAGTATGATTTTAAAAGCAGGATTAAGCTTACAAGAAGCTATTTTAGAATTTGCAAGATCAAATCATGATGTGCATATAGCTAAAATATTTAGTGTGATTTATAATAAACTCAAAAATGGAAGCTCTTATAATGAAGCTTTTAGAGGTGTTTTAAATTCTAGAGAATGTGCTGTTTTAAAAATTTGTGACGGTAAGGAGGATTTATATAAGGCTTTTGAGATTATCATTAATCTAAAAGAGAAAAACCTTCATAGTTTTAAGCAGTTTAAAAAGTCTATAACTTATCCACTTTTTGTTTTTACATGTATTATTTTAGCTTTTTTTGTACTGATGATTTTGGTTTTGCCTGAATTTAAAACTTTATTTTTGCAACTTGAACTAGATTTGCCAAAAATCACTCAAATTCTTTTTGTTTTAGGAGATTTTTTTAAACATTTTTATGTATTTATTTTATTAGGTATGGGATTTTTTATAATGCTTGCTTACTCTTTTAGAAAGTCTTTGTTTTTTCATAAAATTCTTTTTTATTCTCCCATTTTTGGAAAGATAATATTTTATCAAGATAAATTTTGTTTTTTCTTGATTTTTTCTTATTTATTGAAAGCAGGGGTGGATATAAAAAGATCTTTTGAGCTTGCTTGTGAAGGTATAGAAAATCATTTTTTTAAAAACAAAATGTTTATTATAAAGACTTCATTTGAATCAGGACTTGATTTAGCTCAAGCTTTTTCTAAGACAAAGCTTTTTGATTCTTTTGTGATAAGAATGTTAAATTTAGCTTTAAAAAGTTCTAAACTAGATGAGAGTACTTACGAGCTTGCTTTATTTTATGAACATAAAAAAGAAAATTACACTCAAAGACTTTTAAGTGTTTTAGAGCCTTTGATGACAATTTTTATGGCGAGTTTGATTTTAGTTTTAGCCTTGGGTGTATTTTTACCTATGTGGCAAATTAGTCAAGGAATTTAAACAAGATAATCATAAGCAACCTTAGCTATAGTTAAAGCAACCATAGTTAAAAAGAGTTTTTTGATAAAAGTTCCTTGTGTTTTTAAGACTAGTTTTGAGCCTACAAAGGCACCTAAGACTTGGCCTATACCCATTAAAATACCAACTTTCCAAAGTACTTCATAAGAGTATAAAAACACTCCTAAAGCCACTACATTGCTAGTGAAATTTAAGATTTTAGTATTAATGCTTGCATTTTTCATACTAAAACCAAGAAATATTACACAAGCAAAAATCCAAAAAGACCCAGTTCCAGGCCCTAAAAAGCCATCATAAAAGCCAAGCAATAAACCAAAAGTGACTTGAAAGCTTGTGGCGCTCATTTTTGCTTCATTATGAACATTTCCTAAATTAGGCTTAAAAATAGTATAAAGAAAAACTAAAGCTAGGCATATTAGCACAATGATTTTAACAGCGTTTTGATCTATTAGTAAAACTGCATAAGTACCAATAACAGCTCCAATTGCGGTAAATAAAATACCTAAGGCAATTTTTTCTATATTCATATGTTTTCTATAAGATAAAACCGCAGTAAGTGAGCCAAAAGTGCTTTGAAGTTTATTGGTGGCTAGGGCTAAATGAGGAGGGATCCCGCAAGCAAATAAAGCAGGTATAGTAATAAGTCCACCACCACCTACAATCGCATCAACACAGCCTGCAAAAGCAGCAACAAAAAATAAAATCACATAATAAGTTAATTCAAGCTCCATAAGCTTTCCTTGTTTTGTCCGATTCTATATAGAGCAAAATCATATTTTATAGGATCTTGTGGATCAAATTTTTTAAGACTTTGAGTAAGCTCTAAAACACTTTTAAAATCATAAATCTTACGCTTTAAAAGCTTAAGTTTTAATGAAACTTTATGAGTATGGGTATCTAAGGGTATAAGTAAATCTTTTTTATCGATATTTTTAAACAAACCCAAATCAAGCTCATCTTTTCTTACCATCCACCTAAGATACATATTGTATCTTTTTAAAGGACCTTTTGGAGTTTTAAATTCTTTTGAAAAGAAAAACTCATAACCATAGCTTTTATAAGGATTAAGCTTATAAATTGTTTCTATAAAAAATTTTATTGCTTGTGTGATATTTTGTTCTTTTTGATAAGCCTTGGTAAAAATATTTTCTATGCTATCTTCATTTTTTAAGCGTTTAAGTGTGATAAAAATTTGAGCTATGTCTTGAGAGTTTTGAAAGCGGTATTTTAGATCTTTGCATTCTTTTTTAATAATCTCATCATTTCTTTCAAACAAAGAAAAATCAAGTTTTTTTAAAAAATTTACAATATTTTTAGCATTTCCATAAGCAAATAAAGCGCAAAGCAAAGCTATGGTTTCATCTTTATAAACACTTGCAATTTGCAAAGGATCAGGATGAGAGAAAAGCTCTTTTTGAGTATTTTTACTTAAAATAGCCTCATCTAAAAGAGCTTTCATTTGCATTAAGATTTTAAACCAAGTAAGGTTTCAAGCATTTGATCAACAGTGGTTACGATTTTAGCTGCAGCGCCATAACTTGCTTGATATTGTATAAGCGCTGCTAATTCTTCGTTAGTATTTACGCCACTTTTTGATTGATATTCTGCATAGGCTGTATTAAATACTGTCATATTAGTTGCATGCGCAAAACCATTGCTTTCAGCATCTGAAGCAATTTGACCTGTAAATTTTCTATAATATCCATCTAAAGACATAGTATCAACTGTACCATCTTTATTATAAAAATTTACTTTTTGATTTTGAAGTTGCAACATAGCATTGGCTACATCATTGTTTCCATCAACTCCATTTGAGCTTGCTTTTAAGCTATTTGGATCATTTCTAATGCTTGAATTTACATTGATATTGCTTGCATCTTGACCATTAAAAAATGAAGATACATTTAAAGCCCCTGGGAAATTTGTACCATTGTCTTTAAAAGCTATTTTATAACCCTTTTTTAAGCCATTGATTTGGAAATTTCCACTATCACTTTGTCCATCATAATGATAAAAGGCTTGAAAATAATCATTTAAATCATTACCACTAACACCATCTTTGTTATCATCAATATCTGCATTGATTTGCTTAACAACATCTTCTATGGTGGTATTAACATCAATTTTTATAGTTCTAGTAGCTACTGCATTACCTTTTTCATCATAAATTGTGATGTCAAAGCTTCCTGCTTGGATATTTTTATCATAACTCATTAAAGAAGTATCAGGTTTTAAGCCTTTTAAATCATCCGAATTTACTTTATCAGTTGCTGCTTGAGCATAGACATTATTAGTTTGAGTTATAAGTGTTTTTGTAAAGGTATTGAGCATATCTTTATACTCTTGCAATTTTCCATCGCTGTAAGTATCGTGATTGCCATCATAGTTTCTACCTCTAAGGTCAAGCTGAGCTCCAAGTTGTCCACCTGAAATTTTACTAGTTAAATCATAGCGGTTTTCATCATTTACTTCATAATAAATTTGATAAAATCCATTAGGATTATTATCATCTAATTTTAAAGGATGAAAGCTAGAGCCATTGACTATGCTAAAACCTTGAATACTTAAATCATAATATCTTCCAGAATCAGTCATAGTAGATTCTAGGGTGCTATCTTGAGAGCTTTTCCCTTTCCAAGCTACTGCATCAACTAATTTTGAAAGTCTAAGTTCAAGTTCATCTCTTCTATCTCTTAATTGATTTGCATTATCAGTAGGTAAAACTTCTTCATTTTCAAGTTGTTTGTTGATATTTGCAATTTCTTGACCAATATTATTGATCTCATCTACAGTTTGTCTGATTTGCTCGTTGACAGTTTGTTGCATTTTGCTAAGATCTTGTAGGGTTTTTTGTATGTTTTGAGTTAATGTATTTGCGCTATTAACAAGATCTATTTTACTTGCTCCATCACTTGGATTAGAAGCAAAATTATTCCATGCATCATAATAATTTTTATAATCTTGTAAAATACCAGTTCCTTGCATATCAGGAAATCTTTGGCTTGCTTCTTGTAAAATTTGTCCTAAATAATTTGTATAATTTTGTTGAGTAGTGGCATTTTTTAACTCATAATAAGAGTGCTCATCGTGCAATCGTTTTATGGTGTCAATTTGTGTGCCTGTTCCTAGGTGTAAACCACCTCTATCAAGAGACATACCTGAGCTTTGCACAGCTCTTTGTCTAGTGTAAAATACTGCGTCTGCATTGGCAATATTATTACCTGTTGTGTTAATTTGAAGCTCAGCAGCTCTTATGCCACTAACTCCGGTATATAAGCTATCAAAAATTCCCATGACTTAGCCTTTAAACATTAATCTTAAATAATGAATCTGGAATTGTTTTATTGTCTCCATAAGCATTATTTGTTCCATTTTGTTCAAACATTGCATTTAAAAGATTGTCGTAAAAATTTTTAATAATAAGAGCTAGTTTGGCATATTCTTTATTTTTTTGGTGTAAGGTGTTTAAATTTTGCTTTAAAAGAGCAAGTTTTTCTTTATCTTCGTCATCCAAAAGCTCATCTAAGCCTTTATTGTTTCCTTGGTTACTAAGTTCTATCAAAGCCTTGTCAAGATTTTTTTTAGCAATTTGGAAGTCATTTATAAGTTTAGTTTTATCTTCAACACTTTTACTTACATGTTTATGATTAGCAGCTTGAATTTGTGCTATATCTTCTAAAGTAAGATTGATGAGTTTTTCTAAAATAGAATTTGTTTCATCTAAATATTGTTTAACCATTTTTTATCCTTTCTTAGGCAGCAACCCAAAAAAGGATAAAAATTATAATAAAGAATCTGCTATTGCTTTAGAAGTGGCTTGTAGATTGATTTTGTACTCGCCATTTTTAATTTGAGAAGCAATTAAAGATGCTTTACTTTCTTCTGCCTTTTGAGTTTCTTTTGCCTTGTTGTTTTCTTTGTTTTCTGTTTTATTTATATCATTAGTAGCAACCTGAGCTACATAACTTTGATGTATAGGGTTTATCATTTTAAGCCTCCAGTTCTATTGAAAAACTCTAAGAACTATATCGACACTTAAAAAAATAACTTAACCCCTTTCTTTTAAATAATCAAATAATAATTTTGAAAAACCTAACCCCCCGCTTAATGCTTTACTCATAGTATCATTGTACATAGATGAATAAATTTCATCACTTGCATCTTTTCCAAATAAAGAATTTTCTTGTTTTAAAGAAATATCTAAAACACTTTTGATTAAAAAAGCTTCAAAAGCATCAGTTTGTTCTTTTAAAGCTTTATCTTCATCATTTAATGCTTGTATATGAGTTAAATCATTTTTAAAAGCACTATCTGCATAGTTTTTAGCAGCCTTGTAGCTATTGTTGTGTTTAGTAATACTTTCATAAAGTTCGCTACTATAGTTTTTGCTCGCTAAATAATTATCAACTCTCATCATATCACCTCCAATTCAGCACTAATTGCACCAGCTCTTTTTAAATTTTGCATAATAGCTATGATATCATTTGGCGCTGCTCCAAGTTTATTTAGCATTCTAGCTATGTTTGCTACTGTTGTTTTATTGTTTGTGATTTTTAAAGTATTAGATACTGGATCTAAAATACCACCATCTTTCATATCGATTTCATTTTGTCCTAAAGCTACGGTATTGTTTGGATCGATTTTTATAGTGATATCTTTATGAGTAATTAATATAGGTTCAACTTCTATATTTACTCCCGCTACTATAGTTCCTGTTCTTTCATCGATGATCACTTTACTTTCTGGAGTATAAGCTATATCTTGTTCTAATACTCTTGCCATAAATTCAACATGAGAAAATTCTTCAGGTTTTGTTAATTTTATAGTTCTAGAATCCAAAGCTTTTGCTATATCTGTATCAAAAATAGTATTTAAAACTCTTTCTATATTATTAGCCGTTTTAAAATCCGCTTCTTTTAAACTTAAAATCAAATCTTCACTTTGGCTAAAGTTTTGTGGAATTTCTCTTTCTACGACTGCACCATTAATAACATTTGCTGAGGTTGAGTGTGTTCCTGCTGCACCTGGTCTTGGGCTAAGTCCACCTATAGCTAAAGAGCCTTGAGCTACTGCATAAATTTCTCCATCAACCCCTTTTAGAGCTGTCATAAGCAAGGTTCCACCTTGTAAAGATTTGGCATCGCCTAAAGAAGCCACACTTACATCAAGCTTATCCCCACTTCTTGCAAAAGCAGGAAGTTTTGCTGTAACCATTACTGCTGCTGTATTTTTTGACTTTATATCACCTGGGCTAACTTTTACATTCATACCCTGAAGCATATTTGAAATAGATTGTAGAGTAAATTCGCTACTTGTACCATCTCCGCTTCCATTTAAACCAACAACCAAACCATATCCTATAAGTTGGTTATCTCTAACACCTACTACATTGGTAAGTTCTTTAATAGTAGCTGCAAAAATGCTTAGACTTAGTACTAAGCACAAAAATAATATTCTCATCGATTCTTCCTTTAATCTATGCTATTTTCATAAATTAAAGCAAAAAAGGTTCCAAATTTATATAAAGGAGTAAAAACTTAGAGTGGTTGAGCCAAATTTTTTTTCTTTTGTTTTTTTGTAATTTTGTATTTTAGCTGGAGTTTTAAAAGTGCTGTGATGTTCTATGATGATGATTTTAACATTTGAATTTTTTATATTTTCTATCAACTTTAAAGTTTTTTCGTAAATATCAAAAAAACCTTCTCTAATATCAAAGGGTGGATCAAGATATAAAATAATATCTTCTTTGGAATTTTGAATAATTTGAGGGGTTTTTTTAAAAGTATCATCATTAAAGCAAATGGTATTTTGATCAATATTGGAAGCATTTTTTAAAGCGATTTCATAAGCTTTTTTATCTTTTTCTATAGCATAACTTTTTAAGCAGCCATTACTTCTTGCCTCTAATGCCATTAGAGCACTTCCTCCAAAGGCTTCTATGAAAACCTTATCTTGTAAAGAAAAACGTAAAACATTAAAAACGCAAGATTTTACTATGCTTTTGGTGCTTCTTGTGGTGTCTAGACTAGGAAGTAAAATTTTTTTACCTTTATAGATTCCACTTTCTATGGTGGTGTAAATTTTTTGAGTTTGTTTTTTTGAGTTTGTTTTTTTATCTTCTTTGTAATTTTTTAAAAAATCTTTTACGCTTTGATATTCTTGTATTTTATGCATTATTATTTTCTTCTTTGATAAGATTTTTTAACTCTGTTTTGTAAAGATCAAATATTGCATCGATTTTTTCATGACTTTCTTGACGTAATTGCTCTAAAATGGCTTCGCATTTTTGATTCATAAGTTTTTTTTCACGCATGGCTATTTTATAAGCAATACTTTGTAAACTTGCATTGAAATCATTTAAAGCATTAAGTAATTCCTCTATATTAAAAGGATGAGATAAAAAATTTGATTTTTTATTGATGATAAATTGTGGTTTTTGCGTGTTAACTTTTTCATCACAGACTAAAAAATCACAATCTTTTTTTAAAACTAAAAAATCCCTCAAAGCGATTTCTAAAGTTTTTTCTAAAATTAAATCCTTACATTCAAGAGCGATTTTCATTGACTAAACTCACTTTTAATTTGTGTTTTTTTAAAGTGTATGGTACTATACCTAGAGCTAAATTTGCAAGCTCTGCAAAAGTTAAAATATAAAAATCTTCAAAATTTCTATTTGAAATAACTTGTAATTCTTTATAACATTTATCAAACATATAAAAAGAATAAAAATCCTCAACTACTAAAAAATCACAACCATTATCATAAGCATCTAATACGACAGAAGCTGCACATTTGTATGCTAATTGGGTGTTTAAATTTAAAAAACTATAGCCACAACTTTTGTATTTTCTTTCAAAATCTATTACATTTGCTTTAAGCACTTTGGCAAGTTCTAAAGAGCAGCTTGCATCCGAAAATCCCTGATATACACCTATATTAAATTGTTCAAAAAAATGCTTAATGTGTTCTTGTTTAAGATGATCTAAAAAAATCTTTGGAGCATATTGGATTTTTTCAATTTTACTCATAATTTCATAAGAGCTACATTCACAAGCTAAAATATTATCCTCATCCATCATTCTAGAATATTCATCTAAGATATCTTTTGGATCATAATCAATAATAAAATAATTTTTACCCAAAGGCTTTTCGCATAATGTGCTTTGAACTCCAACTTTATCTAAAGCATCTTTGATAATATCAAAATAACAAAATAAATCATTATTGCTATTGGTGTAGATTTTGTACATTACTCATTCCTTAAAAAATACTTCTTGCAAGGCCTGATTTTACAAGCATAACTTTTAATTCTTTAATATAAGATTCATAATCAAGCTCATTTGAAGAAATAAAATTTTTAAATTTTGTGTGATAATAAATTCCTTTTTCTTCATCTGCGACTAATTTTAAAAATTGAGGTGCTTTTTCTGGGTATTTAAGTAGCATTTTATAAGCAAATACAAAAAAGCTATCGCCAAGATATTCAGGTAAAAATTCCCTAACTTCACTTGTGTAATATAAAAAATCATATTGTTTATAAAGTTCTATATCGTGTATATCAATAAGTCCTTTAAAAAGTTCGAGTTTTTCTAAAAAATCACTTTTATCCATGATTAAATCTTTGGTTGCTCTTTTGGTATCAAGTGGTTCTATGGTAAGTTCTTTGCCAAATCTTTCTATGATATTATTTAAATCTCTTCTTTGTCTGATTGTAACTTGATTGACTTTAATACAACTTTCTGGATTTTCTTCAAAATCAAAATATATGTCATCTTTTTTAATTTGACTTAAAACATCATAAACACTTTTAAAATTTTTACTATCATAAACATAAGGTTTATAATAAGCTAAATAATCACTATCTTTATCAAAACGAAAAATTCTTAAAGTTATTTGCATATTTTATCCTTGGTATTATTTTTCATTATATACATTTTAAACTTATAAAAATTTGATTATTATATAAAATTAAAAGCTTTTTGTATAAAATATTCACATGGATAAAGAAAAATTTATTATCAACGCCTTTGCTAATTCTATCAATGGAGACGATGGGGCAATTATCGATGGATATTGTTATTCTAAAGATTTATTTTGTGAAGACGTGCATTTTAAGCGCTCTTGGATGAGTTTAGAACAAATTGGAGCAAAGGCTATGCTTGTTAATATTTCTGATGCAATTGCTATGAATGCTACACCAAAATACGCTCTTTTAGGACTTTCTTTGCCAAAATGTTTAGATATGAAACAAGTTAAAGCCTTGCAAAAAGGCTTGCTAGATAGTGCAAAAGAATTTGGAGTACAAATTATAGGCGGAGATACCATAGCGGATAATAAAATCAATATTAGCATAACTATTATTTCTAAGGTAAATAAAAGCGCTATTTTTAGAAAAGGTTTGAAAAAAGGAGATTTGCTTGCTTTTAGTGGGAAATTAGGTGAGAGTTTAAAAGGTTTAAATATATTATTTCGCGGTGGAAAATTGCATTCTAAACATCGTTTTATAAAACCTAGTTTGAGACAAAAATTTTTTTATGATATAGCAAAAAAAGTTAGAGTAAGTATGGATATTTCAGATGGTTTAAATAAAGACTTATCAAGAATATTGTTTCAAAATCAACTTAATGCAAAATTTTTTAAAAAATTAGATAAATTTAGCTTAAATAGTGCAGAAGAATATGAAATTTTATTTGCTTTTGATAAAAAACATAAAGCATTTATACAAAATATGGCAAAAAAGCATAGAATTAAACTAAATATTTTTGCAAAAACAACAACAGGAAGGTATAAATTTTATGGAAGAGAACATCATTTTTAAGCCCTTATATACTTTAAAACACAGCCCGATAAATGTGTATTTTTCAAAAAATAGTAATGATTTTGTAGTAAGAGAAAAGCCTTTGTATGAATTTAGTGGTAAAGGTGAACATTTAATTTTACATATACAAAAAAAAGATCTAAGCACTAGCGAGGCTTTGAGAATTTTAAGTGAGCAAAGCGGTGTTAAAATGAGAGATTTTGGTTATAGTGGTTTAAAAGATAAACAAGGCTTAACTTTTCAATATATTTCTATGCCTAAAAAATTTGAAGAGAGTCTAAAAAATTTTAAACATGATAAGATGAAAATTATAGAAAGTTTTTATCATGATAATAAACTTAGAATAGGGCATTTAAAAGGAAATTCATTTTTTATAAGATTAAAAAAAGTTTCAAAAGTAGATGCTTTAAAAATAGAACAAGCTTTTAAAAATATCCAAGAACAAGGCTTTGCTAATTATTTTGGATATCAGCGTTTTGGCAAATTTCAAGATAATTTTTCACAAGGACTAGAAATTTTAAAAGGCAAAAAAATCAAAAATAAAAAAATGCAAGAATTTTTAATTTCTGCTTTTCAAAGCGAGCTTTTTAATAGATATTTGAGCAAAAGGGTGGAATTATCACATTTTATTAATGACTTTAGTGAAAAAGAAATAAAACAAATTTATGGTTTAGAAAAAGAAGAAATCAAAAGTTTAAAAAATCAAAAGCAGTTTTTTAAACTTTTAAAGGGTGAAGTTTTAGGACATTATCCTTTTGGTAAATGTTTTATATGTGAAGATTTATCAAGTGAAGTAGAAAGATTCAATCAAAAAGATATTAGCGCGATGGGTCTTTTAATAGGCTCTAAAGCTTATGAAACAAACGAAGGTTTAGCTAAAAAATTAGAAGATGAGATTTTTTCTTTTGCATATGAGTTTAAAAATAAAATGCAAGGTTCAAGGCGCTTTATGTGGTCTTATTTGCAAGATTGCAAAGGTTATTATGATGAAGAAAAAGCTCATTTTACTTTGGAGTTTTTCTTACAAAAAGGCTCGTATGCCACAGTGATTTTAGAAGAAATTTTACACACAGATATCTTTGAACAAACTCATAATATATAATTTAAAAAATTGATATTGAGTATCAGTAAAAATTTATCTTTTATAAATTATAATAACAATTATCATTTTTATAAAAAGGAAAACTCAATGTCAGTTTTGGTTATCGGAGCGGATGAAATAACCCCAATAAAAGCAGTTTTGACAAACCTAGGTGCAAAAAGCATAGAGCATTGGGATGCTAGAAATGAAAATAGGGTAAATAGAAAACCCATTCCACAAAATACTGAATGTATAGTTATGCTTACTAGTTTTTTAAATCATAATACTATGAAAAAAATCAAAACAGAGGCAAAAAAACGCAATATACCTTTAGTTTGTGCTAAACGCAGTGTGAGTTGTGTGTATTGTGAATATTGTAAGGTTTTTGGACTTGATCAAACCTATGAGTGCGCAAAGAAGGCTTAGTGTATGTTTGGATTTAATGAAAAAGAGGATTTTATACCTAAAATATTTAGAGATTTAGAACAAAAAAGTATTAATCATATTTTTTTAAATTTATATAATTCTTTAGTTGAAGATGATCTAAAAATACCTTATATCTATGCAAAAAAAGCTGACTGTTTAAGAAATATTTTTGAGTTAAAAATTCAAAATATGAGCACAGAAAGGACTTTGAGATTTAGCAAAATAAAACAATTTTGTCCATATTCTCATAAAATCATCAAAGCTTATAAAGAAGGAAATTTAAATCAAATACAACTTGAAGCA
Source organism: Campylobacter sp. IFREMER_LSEM_CL2194 (assembly GCF_025771685.1). Classification (NCBI taxonomy): domain Bacteria; kingdom Pseudomonadati; phylum Campylobacterota; class Epsilonproteobacteria; order Campylobacterales; family Campylobacteraceae; genus Campylobacter; species Campylobacter sp. IFREMER_LSEM_CL2194. Next base: position 28,957 of record NZ_JAKMQS010000005.1, on the reverse strand, counting down.
AAGATGCCAAAATATACTTTAGCGAAATTAATACAAAATGTGTTCTTATCACCTAGTTTTACTTTGCCTTTACAAGTTGCTTTTGAGGCTTTTGTATATGATAAAATTTGCAAAAGCAATACCAAATCCAAAGTAAAGATTTATAAAAATATCATTATTATTAATGAAAAAATGGCAGTCATGCCTTTATTTTGTAAAGATAGTGATAAAGATATAGAGCTTGCTTTGCAATTTATAAAAGAAAATTCTTTTGAAAGATTTTATATTGTGTATCCAAGAAATAAAAATTTCACTCAACATGAAGAAATAAGACATTTTTTATGCGAAAATAATAAAACTTTGCTAAAATTAGTTCCCTATACTATTAATAATCAAATTTTAAGGAGATGTTAAATGTCAATAGCAGTAATTTATGGTAGTTCAATGGGTAATACCGAAGGTGCGGCAAACATGATCGCTCAAAAATTAGGAATTTCAGATGTATTAAATATCGCAGATATTGATGCAGAGAAAATTAATTCTTATGATAAATTAATTTGTGGAACTTCTACTTGGGGAAGTGGTGATTTTCAAGATGATTGGGATGGTTTTGATTTTTCAGCTTTAAATCTTAGCGGTAAAACTGTTGCTGTTTTTGGTATGGGAGATAGTGAAAGCTATTCAGATACATATTGCAGTGCTATGGGAAAACTTGCTCAAGCTTTAAAAGCAGCGGGTGCAAATTTGGTAGGTGCTGTTTCTACGGGTGGTTATACTTTTGAATCAAGTGAAGCCGTAGAAGGTGATAAGTTTGTAGGACTAGCATTAGATAATGATAATCATGAGGATTTAACAGAAAGTAGAATTGATGCTTGGTTAGAGCAAATTAAACCTTCTTTTTCTTAAAAATTAGATGCCTAAAAGGCATCTTTATGTTTAAAATTTTCTTTTTTTAGTTTCACTTAGCATATCTTGTGCTAAAGAATCTACTTCATTTGCAATAGTATTAGTCTGCATAGCTGTTTGAGAGTTTTGTTGTGTGAGTTTTTCTATAGTAGCTACTGATTCATTGATTTGACTAATATCATCTGCTTCTTCTTTTATGGCTTCACCCATATCATTTATTGACTGGGCTAAGATATTAGTATTAGCTTCAATCTCACCTAAAGACTTTTGAGTTCTTTCTGCTAGATTTCTAACTTCATCAGCAACAACAGCAAAGCCACGTCCATGTTCACCAGCACGTGCTGCTTCAATAGCTGCATTTAATGCAAGTAGGTTAATTTGATCTGCAATATCTGAAATTACTGTAGTTACATTTTTGATATCATTGCTTTGTTTTACTACATCTTGTGTTTTAATGGAAATTTCACTCATAGCTGAGTTCATTTGCTCTAAAGCTCTTGCGCTTTCTTGCAGTGATGAGGTTTGATGTGTAGCATCATTTGTAAGTTCTTGCATGCTTTGTTTGAGTGCTTCGGCCTTTTGGTTGAGTAATTCTCCTTGGTGAAGTGATTGTGTAAGCATGTTTTTTATTTCATCTCCAAGAGAATTTATAGCCTTTTCAATATCGCCTTTTGGTGCATTAATAGTTGCTGTGAAATCTAAGCGTTTGTAGCTATCAAATACAGCTAAAATTTCGTTTAAATTACTGCCAATTTTTCTTTGTAAAGTTGTAAGCATACTATTTAACACTTTCATTAATTCTTGAATTTGAGGGTTGTTAGCATGAGAGCTAATATGCAAATCAAGCTCACCTGTTTCTATTTTTTTAGCAATATTGACAGATTCTTCAATGGCTTTTGCATCTTTGTTTAGAGCTTCTTTAATGATCTCAATGTTTTCATTAATTTCTTCTGCCATTTTTCCAAATTCATCTTGAGTTTTAAGCTTAATAGGATGAGAGTGAGAATCTTTGTGGTTTAAATAATTAAAGAAATTATGTAATCCTGATGAAATGATTGCAATTGGTTTAAGATTGTAAGAAATAATCATTCTAATAAAAATCAAAGTGAAAAAAATAGCAATCAAGGAAATAATAATTTGTTCCATTAGTGTTTGTTTAGCTGCATCATTGTAAAAATCATAATCAGCTATAGAACAGATAACATATTTTGGATTAATTCCACCATTACAAATTAAAGCTCTAGTTTCATTTTCTTTTGTTTGAATTTTAAAAATATCTTTTGAAAGACTTCTATTTGCACCTTCTGGTGTTTTAAGATAATATGCAACAATATCTTTACTTGTATTGGTTGAGGTTAAAATTTTAGAAGGATCAGTGTGAAAAAGATAGGTTCCATCATGGGCTAAAACAGCAGCATGCGAATAAGGTGTTTTACCTATAGCTAAAACTTCTTCTGAGAATTTTTTTAAATCATAATCAGCAGCAACTACACCTATAACTTCACCATTTTCTATAATAGGATTGGCATAAGAAATAGTAGGTTTTTTCATGCTAGAAGATATGTATGGTTCTGTGACAATTAACTCTTTTTTTTCTTTGGCTTCTTTATACCATCCTCTAGTTCTAGGATCATAACCACTTTCTGGAGTTTGGTTGTTGCCATTTGATCTAAACATAGAGCCATCTTCAAATCCTACATAAGTTAAGTCAAAACCTAAAGAATCTCCTATGGATTTTAACAAGCTAGTGTATTGTTTTGAATTAAGATTATGCTTATTTTCTTTGATATATTTTGTTAAAGAATTAATTATATTACGTCTATCACTTGCATATAAATCAAATCTTTTGCTTACATCAAAAGCAACTTTTTGTTGAAATTGAACTAACAAAGTATGGCTATTAGATTTTGATTTAATATAATTAAAAACACCTAAAACACATAATAAAACTATAACAAAAATACAAACCAAAAAGGCAATTTTGTTGGAAAAATTACCTAGTAAATATTTTTTGGTAGATGAGAACATTTTTTTCTCCTTGAAAAGTTAAAAATTTAAAGTTTTACTACTATGGTAAATTATATGATTTTATTAAAAAAATATTTAAAAATTTATAAATAATATTAGGTTTTATTAAAAATACAATATATTTTAAAAGTATTTTAAAGAGAAAATTCTAATTTTTTGGAAAGTAAAATTTTATTATCAGTGTATTTTGCCCATTGTATATTTAAAGCGAAAATACAAGCTTGTGCAAGTTTTGCAAAGGGAAATTTTTTATAGTATATTCTTTCTTGCTCTTTGGTGGCTTTTTGAAAAAGAGCTTTGATTTGCACTCCTTTAATAAGATTAATAATATCTGTATCTAGCGCTATATTAACTGCTACTTTAGGGGATTTATAGGCAAGTTGAATATGTTTAGTATGTTCTTCACTAGCAAAAATTAAAGCTAAATTTTTATCATCAAAAGCATAATAACAGCTTGCGCAATATACTCCACCATCCTCATCAAGCATACTTAAATTTAAAAGTTTTTGTGAATGGATAAATTTTTTAATTCTTTCGTCCATTATTATTGGCTTTAAGTTTTAAAATTTTTTGATAACTTAAGTGGGTTAAGAAGATTATATAAAATACTTGTAAAAATAAACCAAGTAAAGGTATGCTTGATAAAGCAAAAAAGACTAAGGTGATAATTTTAAAATATAATGGTGATGAATTTTTATAAAAATCATCAAAATTGTTTTTATCTAAGACATTGCTTAATACATCAAGTAATAAAAGTTTGTGAAATAAATAATAAAATACTCCATAATAAATCACAATGCTAACAAAAGGTATAATTAACAAAAAAGTAGCTACTACAAATAATACGCATGAGATGAGTAAAAATTTGAATGTTTTAAGTAAAATTTCTAAAGAATTTACTTCTCTTTGTATGAAATGGTTGTAGTATTTTTGGTTGATTTTTTTGACTATATAAGGAGTTAAAAAGGAAATTATAAACATAGTAAAAAATACAGAGGCAAATACTACTATAAAAAATCCTCCTATAGCGCTTAAAAATGCAAGTGAAAATTGCACTATAGAAAAACTAAAAAACCAAGCCATAAAAGAGCCACTGACTACATCTTCAATATAAGAAAAAAATACATCATAACTATAATATACTAGCAGGGCAAAAATAACCAAGCTGATTAAAAAAGGCAAAGTTGAGAATTTTAAAAAAGGCTTGCTAAGAAAATCTTGCAAGCTTAGGTATAGTATATTCATTTAATTTGCTTATAAGCATCTTGAAGTTTTTGATAGATTTCTTTATAATCTAGTGTTTCTTTTAAAATTTGATTTAAAACTTCGTTATCTTCTGTGCCATTCCAAGTTTTTTTATAAGTGCCTTCTTTGTAGCCGTTTTCTTGTCTGAATTGATTTAATATATTTTTTCCAATATAGGTTTTATAAAGCTCAAAGAAATTTAAACCACATTTTCTAGCTAAAACAAAATATGCACTCAAAAGTTCACCTAAATCATAATCAAAACCACTGCATTTGTGGATAATAAGCTCAATATCATTTAAAATTCCATAGATATCTGCTTCATTTGGATTAGAAGTTTCTTTGCAAAAGTCATCAAAAAAAGTTACAGAAGAAACTTCCTCTGCTATGAAATTTTTATCATCTATTTGTTTTTCTTTGTATTCTTCTAAAATCAAACTTAAAATAAAATGCCATATATCCACTATTTCAATGCGCACATTGTCCCAGTTTGCAGGAGTGTGTATGCTTTTCCAATGTTTCCAAGCAAAAGAATCAATAAGCTCAGCACACTCCATATAAATACATCTTCTAAAACTAATCAATTTACCTTCTTTCGTATAGCCATTTTCCCATCCTATACCATTGGTATCATCATTTAGTTTTTGCTGGAGTTCTAGCATGCTTTTTAAAATATCTTTTACTTCCATGTTATTTCCTTTTTTAAGCATAAAATCCAAATTCTTTATTGTCTTCTTCTTTTTGTTCTTTTTGTTTGTTATATTGTTCCCAAATTTCTTCTAGTAATTTAGTGCTATCTTGGAAAATTTGTTTTTTAATATCTTCAAGATCAGTTTTATTCATTTCTTTGTTTAAACTCTTATCCATGGTGTTAAATAACTCATGTAAAGTAGCCTTTTTATGTTCTTCATTTTTTGGTTCAGGTAAGGCATCGCCAATTTTCATTGCAGTGGTAATGAGCTCTTTTGGTTTTAAGGTTCCTACTCTTGAGTTTTTCATAAACTCATCGATTTGAGGTTGTACTTTGGCTACTGCTTCTTTTATTTCTTCAATTTCTTCTTGTGAAAGTTTAGTTCCACTATATGAAAATGAAAAACCAAATTGATTTCTTAAACTCAAAGATGCTGAATTTCCATCTTTATCTAATTTTGCTTCTTTTTTATCATACATAGAAAAAGAAAGATGATTGCCATTTTTTGTTTTAATATCCATAGAAAAATTTTGAGAATTGTAGCTAGAAATTTGCATAGCTTTTCCTTTCAAGTAAAGATAAGGTTATATCGTCAAAATAACCAAATCTTGAATAAATTTGCAAAGTTTTGCACTTTGCAAATTTCAAATATTTAGGGAGATAAATATTTTAGCATTAAGTCTTTAAATGCTCGTTAAATCCCAAAATAATTTTAATAATTTTTCGTTTTTTGCACATATTAAAATTTGCTCTTTGTTATGTGTCTTTTTGCATGCTTTTAGAGCTTGTTTTAAATGTTCTTTTAAAGAAAAAATCAATCCAAAAGCAATACCTTCTCTATCTAAGCCGCCTAGAATATAAATTAAAGGCATGCGCATTGATTTAGAAACATCAAGTTTTGCTTGTTCATTAATTGTGATTTTAAAATCAAATTTGCTAGGATGTTTAAACTTATAAGCTAAAGCAAGATCTAAAAACTCATCTAAATGATTTAATTTTTTTCCACTAATAAATGGATATATAAAATAAAATAAGTCTAAGATATTATTGCTAGTTTTGCTTTCATCATCGTAATTTTCTTGTATAAAATCATAATATGTTTTAAATTGCTCTTGGTAATTTTGCACTAAAGTCATAGTCATTTTGGTTTTTGCAAAATTATTTAAAAAAACTTTAGGATTAGCTTCAAAACTAAAATCTAAAAAATTAATCTTTATATCATTTAGATAAAAAATCCCACTAGTATCACTTTCTAAATCTAGTAAAATATTATTTGAATTAAGCTCATTGATAGAACTATTATGGACTATTTTATCATCTAATATAATAGAAAAATCATTATAAGCAAATTCATTACTCATAGGTTTTTCATAAAAACCAAAATCATCCCAAAAATTTTCTTCACTACAAGCAATGCATCCATGTCCTGCAGCTACTGGCCAAGAGGTTTTGGAGTTAAATTTAACCTTAGGGCAATTATTATAAGCATAAGGTCCTTTGCAACCTACTTTAAAAAGACAATAACCTTGTTTAATATTTTCATCATCAAAACTTTGAGCAAAATTTCCTGCTTCAAATTTAGCTTTTCTTTCGCATAAATCATGTAAGCATTTACCATAAAAGGCTAAAGGTCTATTTTGCTCATCTAAAGCCATATCTTGCTCAAATAATATATAAAAACAAAGTGCTGCGATGATATTTACATCACTTGGGGGACAACCTGGTATATTGATTACTTTTTCTTCTAAGACTTTAGAAATTCCTATGCTTTTGGTGGGATTTGGATGTGCAGCTTGAATTCCTCCATAGCTTGAGCAAGTTCCCATAGCAAAGATTGTTTTAGCATTTTTAGCACATTTTTGTAAAATTTCATATCCATTTTCACCATGTGCTCCTATGGTTAGATAAAAAGGATCTATAGCACAAACTCCACCTTCAACAGCTAAAAGAAAATCTTTTTTTTCTAAAACTTCCTCTAAATGTGATTCTGCTTGATGTCCGCTAGCACTCATAAAGGTTTCATGATACTCTAAGGAAATAAAATCAAAAATTAAATCCAAAAAATCTGGCAATGAAGTTCTAAGTAAGCTCTCGCTACACCCTGTGCATTCACTTAAATGAAGCCATATGAGACTAGGTGGGGTGTGAAGTTGAAAATATCTATGCGCCAAAGGGCTAAATTCATTTGGTAAGCCTAAAATTTTAATGATAGAATTTACAGCCTCTAATGAGATATTTTTTTCTTCTTTGTGTGAGTTTTCTAATAGAGTGATTTTATGCTCTAATATGCTTTTTAATTCTTCATTGCCCAAAGACATTTTTTAACCTTTAGCTATTTGTATCATATTTAAAAAATCATTTGCATTTAATGCAGCTGAACCTATCAATACTCCATCGCAATTTTTTAAAGCGCAAATTTCTTTAATATTGCTTTGATTAACACTTCCGCCATATAAAAGCTTAGCATTGGTAAATTCTCTTAAGAAATTAAGTATAGTGTTGATATCATCAAGATTAGCACTAACTCCTGTGCCTATAGAATAAATAGGCTCATAAGCTATGATAAGTTTTTTATAAGATAAATCAATATTTTCAATTTGTTTTTTTAAAAAATCCAAGCTTTTGTTGGCATTTTTAGTTTCTAAACTTTCGCCTATACAATAAATGATATTAAAATCAAGATTTTTTGCAAAGTCAAATTTAGCCTTTAAAAAGCTTTCATCTTCCTTTAAAGCTCTTCTTTCAGAATGGCCTATTAAAACGCTTTTGATGTTAAATTCTTCTAAATGAATTTTACCTATTTCTCCAGTATATGCTCCATTTTCGCAAGGGTAGAAATTCTGCGCGCCTTGTTGAAATGAAAAATTGTCTTTTAAGAAAGCTATGCTAGGAGGGAAGATGAAAATTTCATCTTCTTTGTTTAAGTTTTGGTTTAATTTTTGAGCGTAAAGTTCAAAGCTTGATCTTGTATGATTACACTTTAAATTTGCTGCAAAAATCATTCATTATCCTTTATAGTCAAAGGTTTTACACCAGGAAGTTCTTTTCCTTCTATAAGTTCTAATGATGCTCCACCACCGGTTGAAATGAAAGTCATCTCATCAGCATCACCTGCTCTTGCTACGACATCAGCAGTATCACCACCACCTATTACAGTTGTTGCATGAGATTCGCTAATATAATGACTCATTTTAATACTGCCTTTTGAGAATTTATCGATTTCAAAAACCCCCATAGGTCCATTCCACCATATAGTTTGAGCATCAGAAAGTGCTTCTTTAAATAATCTTACACTAGCAGGACCTATATCAAGCCCCATCCAACCTGCAGGAATTTCTTGCACAGGAGTGTATTTCATTACTGCTTCTTGAGAGCAAGTTTGTGCTGCTGTAACATCCACAGGAAGATAAATTTTTACTCCTAAATTTTTACCTTTGAGTAAGATTTTATTTGCTTCTTCAATTAAATCTTCTTCTAAAAGTGAATTTCCTATATCATAACCTTGAGCTTTTAAGAAAGTAAAGGCCATACCTCCACCTATGATGAGCTTATCTACTTTTGGAAGTAAGTTAGTCAAAGCTTGCAATTTTCCACTTACTTTAGAACCACCTACTACAGCCACAAAAGGACGCGCAGGGTGTTTGATAAGATTGCTTGCAAATTCTATTTCTTTTTGGAGTAAAAATCCCGCACCTTTGTTTGCATTATCAAAGTATTTTGTAATAGCTTCAACACTAGCATGGGCTCTATGGCAAACCCCAAAAGCATCATTAATATAAACATCAGCCATAGAAGCAAGTTCTTTGGCTAAGTTTTCATCATTCTTAGTTTCACCCTTTTCAAAACGTAAATTTTCTAAAAGCAAAATTTCACTTGATTTTAATTCGCTAGCTTTTTTCTTTGCATCTTCACCTATAACATCTTTAGCCATAATGACTTCTTTAGACATTAAGCGTGCAAGTCTTTTTGCAACCGGCTCTAAAGAGTATTTTGAAGCTATTTCTTTTGGACGTCCTAAATGTGAAGCTAAAATAACTGCACAGCCATTGTCTAAACAATATCTTATAGTAGGGATAGCCGAGCGAATACGACGATCATCAGTGATATTTAAAAACTCATCTTGAGGAACATTAAAATCACATCTAATAAATACTTTTTTCTTTACAAGATCAATATCTTTAATCGATAAAATACTACTCATCTTAAGCCTTTGCTACAAATACTGCCATATCTACCAAACGAGAAGAATACCCCCATTCATTATCATACCAAGCAACCACTTTAACAAAATCATCACAAATAACTTGAGTTAAATCACTTGCTACAATCGCACCATAAGAGCAAGTTATAAAATCACTTGAAACTCTTTCTTCATCATCAACCAATAATATACCTTTTAAATTGCTAGCAGCTGCTTTTCTAAAGACTTCGTTGATTTCTTCTTTACTTACTTTTTTCTTTAAAGTTGCAGTTAAATCCACAGTTGATACATCAGCCACAGGTACACGCATGCTTTGACCATGTAATTTTCCATCAAGTTCAGGCATAACAAGCTTCATAGCCTTTGCTGCACCAGTTGAAGTAGGGATGATATTTTGCGCAGCAGCGCGTGATCTTCTTTTATCTCTTGCTTTTGCATCAATAATGCTTTGTCCGTTTGTATATGCATGAATGGTTGTCATTAAACCTTTTTCTATGCCAAAATTATCTTGCAAAACTCTACAAATTGGACCTAAGCAGTTAGTGGTGCAACTTGCATTTGAGATGATGTTTTCGCCTTTATATTCGTGAGCATTTACTCCTAAAACATAAGTTGGAGTTTTATCTTTTGCAGGTGCACTCATGATAACTTTTTGCACCCCATGATCTAAAAATCCTTGACATTTTTCCATAGTTAAGTGTGCACCAGTACACTCTAAAACAATTTGTGCACCATATTTTGCAAAGTCTAAATCCGCTACATTTCTGCTTTTTAAAACTTTTATTTTTTTATTATCAATTATTAAATCATCACCATCATTTTCAACACTACCATCGTATACCCCATGAACAGTGTCATATTTAAAAAGATATTTAGTAAGCTCTATATCAGTAGTATCATTAATCGCTACAAGTTCGATATCATCGCGCTTCATAATAATTCTTGCAACACATCTTCCAATGCGTCCAAAACCATTTATTGCAACTTTTACAGCCATTTTCATTTCCTTTTTATGATTAAGTAGGTAAAATTCTACTAAAAAAAGGTTAAATTTTAATGAAAATCGCACTTTTTGGTGGTAGTTTTGATCCACCCCATTTAGGGCATAATGCTATAGTCTTTAATGCACTAGCAAATTTAGAGCTTGATAAACTCATTATTATGCCAACTTTTATTAGCCCCTTTAAGCAAGAATTTACAGCAAATGAGCAAAGACGCTTAAAATGGTGTGAGATGATTTGGGGAGGTTTGGAAAAAGTTGAAATTTGTGATTTTGAAATAAAAAAACAAAGACCCGTACCTAGTATAGAAAGTGTTGATTTTTTGCATAAGCAATATGAAATTTCTAAATTTTATCTTATTTTGGGAGCTGATCATTTACAAAGTCTTGAAAAATGGCATGAATTTGAAAGATTGCAAAATTTGGTAGAATTTGTTGTAGCCAAAAGAGATGGTATTTTTATACCAAAACATTTTAAAACTTTAGATACTAAAGTAAATATCTCTTCTTCTTTTATAAGAGAAACCTTGCAAACATCGCAAGTTTGTGAGCAAATCAAAGAAGAAGTTAAGCTTTATTATTCTAAATTTAAAAATATTTAACAAAAGGAAAATAATGCAAGAAAGAATTAATAATATAGTACAGATTTTAGATGATAAAAAAGCAGATTTAATAGAAACTTTTGATATGCAAGATAAAGATTATTTTGTTAAATTTGTAGTGATTGCTACTACTATGGGGGAAAGACATGCGCTTTCTTTGATTGATGATTTAAAAACTAATCTTAAAAGCAAAGGTGAAGAGTTTTTAAATATAGAAAGTAGTGAAGAATGGACTGTACTTGATTTAGGTGATATTTTAATTCATTTAATGAGTGAAACTTATAGAGCAAAATATAATATAGAAGAATTTTTAAAAAGTCTAAATAAAGAAAATCAAAACTAGGATTAATATTTGGATAATCTAATCACTGAATTATCAGATTTAGCTAAAGAATATTTTGAAAATTCAGAATTTGAAAAATGCGATGAGGTTTTAAGTGAACTTATAGCTTTTTGCAAAGGCGAGGTTACGCTTGCTCAAGATGGTAAAATGATTTTTATAGATGATGAGGACAAACATCGTTTGCTTTTAGAAGCTTACCATAATAGAGCGCTTTGTAGATTTAATTGTTTGAAATTTCAAGAAGCACTTAAAGATGCAACCATAGCTGTAGAATTTGATCCTAGTAATATATTTTTATTTAATCTTTTGGGTTTATGTAATTTTAAATTAGATTTATTACAAGAAGCACTTTTGGCTTTTAATAAAACTATAGCGCTAGATAATGCATATTATTTAGCATATTTTAATAGGGCTAGAGTTTATATACTTTTAGATGAGCACACAAAAGCTTTAAAAGATTTACAAACTTGTATTGATTTAGCTCCAGAATATTATATGGCTTATTATACTAGAGCTATTACTTTGCTTAGTGTTGATCCAAAACAAGCTTTGATTGATTTTAAAAAGTCTCAAGATTTAGGATTTGAATCCTCGCAGATTTTTTATTATCAAGGTGTAGCTTGTGAGAATTTGGAAGATTATCAAAAAGCTATAGAATTTTTTACTAAGACGATTGAGCAAGATGAGAGTTTTGCTGATGCGTATTATAAAAGGGCTAATAATAAACGTAAAGTTGATGATTTAGAAGGAGCTTTGCAAGATTGTTTAAAATCTATTGGGCTAGACAATGAAAATGCAATGGCATATTTGATTTTGGGACATATTTATAAAGACTTAGAAAAGATAGAATTATCAATAGATGCTTTTAAAAAATCAATCGATTTAGATGAAAATTTACAATATCCATGTTTTGCATTAGCTAGAGTTTTGTATGATTTAAAAGATTATGAACAAGCTTTGAAGTATTATGATAAAACAATTGAGCTTTATGAAGAATACGCTCAAGCATATATTAATAGAGGTAATACTAAAATTAATCTAAAAATGATTGAAGAGGCTATAGAAGATTTTGATTTAGCAGCTAAATATTATCAAGAAAGAGCAAGAAAGCATGATTTTACTCCATCAGAATTAGCAGAACTTGAACACGCAGTTCCTTATGGTTTTTATCATTTGGGTAATAGTTTATATGAAATAGATAAATATGATGAAGCTTTGATAAGTTATGAAAAAGCTTTGAAATATCAAAAAGAATATCCTGATGTGTTTTTTAATAGGGCTTATTTAAAATCTGATCTTGAAAAATATGAGGAAGCTTTAGAAGATAGCGAATTAGCTGTTAAATACTATAAAAAGCAAAATAATATTCAAGATTATGTTAATTCTCTTTCTCAAAGAGCTTGGATTAAAAGTAAACTTGAAAGATTTCAAGAAGCTATGGATGAATACAATGAGCTTATAAAAACATATAAAGATTATATTGATTTAAAAGATGTATTATTTGAAAGAGCATATTGTGCAAAAGAACTTGAATCTTATGAAGAATTAATAGCTTATTGTAATGCAGCGCATAAGGTGGATAAAAATAATTTTAAACTTTATTTTTGGCGAGGAATTGCTAAATATAATTTAAGCTTAGAAGAAGAAGCTATAGAAGATTTAAATAAGGCTTTAAAAATTGATAAAAACCATAATGGAGCAAAGTATTATAAGGGGCTTTGTTATGAAGATCTTTATATGTTTGAAGAAGCTATAAAATGTTACGATAGTGTGATTTTAAGTAATGAAGAAGATGATGAATCATATTTTCATAGAGCAAAATGTAAAAGAAATCTTGAAAAATATAATGAAGCCTTAAAAGATATCAATGAATGCTTAAAAATAATTGATGATATTGGGGAGTATTGGATAGAAAAAGCACAAATTTTAAGCTTTTTAGGAAAATATGATGAAAGCTTTGAAGCGGCAAAAAAAGCAAGTGAGCTTGAACCAAAATCATATGAGTGTTATCATTTTATGGGTGCAGTTAAAGTGTATTCGCAAGATTTTAAAGAAGCTATAAAATATCTTAATATGGCTTTAAATTTAGATGAAAGTCAAAATTGGACACATTATTATAAGGCAGAGTGTTTAAGAAATTTAGGTGATTTTCATGATGCATTGCAATGTTATGAAGATTGCTTAAAGATAACAAAAGAAAATACTGATGCTTTGGTGGGAAAAATTCAGTGTTTAGAAGAGCTAAAAGAATACAAGCAAGCTTTAGAGTGTACTAAAGAATTATTAAAGCTTGATGAAGAAAATGAATTTGCATTAAAAAATCAAAATATTTTAATGCAAAAATTAAAACAGCAAAATAAAAAATGGTGGCAAATTTGGAATTAAGCTTTGTATGATTTATTATTTGTGCAGATTTGAAAATTTGCATAAATAAAGTCTATTTGGTGTTTTTAATGAAAATATGAGTTTTAAAAAAAGTTATTTGACCTTTTATATTAATGTCAAACTCCAAAGGGATAAAAATCAAAGACGAGTTATTGCTAAGTTTGTAGCTTAATTGTGAATTTTTCTGATAATTTTTTAAGATTTTGTCAAAATTTTCAAGCTTTAAAAGTTCTTTTTCCTGAAGTAAAAAATATAAGGTATTATCATCAATCTTCATAAAATATTTAAAGTCGCTTGAATTAGCAACAAAATCAAATAATACTTCATCGTAATTTTCTTTTAATTTAGAGTATTTTGGATGAAATTTTTTGGACATATTGTGAAATTCTATCTTTTGTGGTTTTAAATGAGTTAAATTATAAGTTTTTAAAAAATCATCAAAACTATAATTGTTGTTATAATTTTTATTAAGATTATGTAAGGTGTTTTTGACGCTTTTAATTTGATTATAATATTGCCTGCTTTGAATATAGTCAAGATTTAAAGAATGTATAGAGATTTCTAATTTTTGCAATTGATATTTTTGTGAAGAAAAGCTTATGTAATTTGCAAAAAATCCTAAAAATAGCGTCATAAGTGCAAGTAGATAAAAAGAAAATTTTAATGCTATTTTTTGTTTAAACACGCTTAGATAATTTGCAATCAAAAGCCATAAATTTAAAGCTAATACTGCTAAGCGTTCTGGCGTAAAGCCATATTGTGTAATTCTAATTATAATAGCATAAAATACGAAAATATTTAGTGATAGTGCCACAATAAAAAAGGCATAAAGTAATGATTTTTTGATTTTATAAAAAGATAAATTTATCCAAAGATTAATTAATAAAAAACTACCAAACCAAAGACATAAATGAACTATACTAAGATTTTCTAAAAGATTAAATAATGCTCCTAAACCATAGGTAAAAAGCATGATTATATATAAAATACTAAAAGTATTTAGTATAAAAACAAAAATTTTATGAAAATTGTATGAAGTAAAATTGCCAAGTAAAAATAAAGAAAAAATTCCAGCACTACAAAGCCATAATGATAAAACACAAGAATCTAACATGCTTGAAGAAATATCAAATAAAAAATCAAATGAACCATAAAATATAGCCAAAAATATACCAAAAATGAACCAAAAGCTTATACTAAAAGAAATGGCAGCTAAAAAATGATGAAAATAATTAAAATCATATAATTTTCTTGCACATACTAAAGCTATAAGAGCTGTTGTTAAGGAAATATACAAAGAATTATTAGTAAAAAATATTAAATAATTTTCTATACCATCTTTAAAAATAAAATTTAAAAATATATAAAAAATTAGCCCAAAAAATCCAACCCATAAATTTTTCACACTTTTATAATTTTGTATTAAATTGCTTTTTGATTCAGTGAATGTTTCACAAAAAATTATAAATAGGGTTAAAAGTAAAAAAATACTAGTTTGATATGAATTATAAAAAAATGCTACGAAAAACCAAAAACATAAATAAAAAATAACTCCAAGTGGATGATTCAATAAAGCTATATAGCTAGAATTAATAAATTTTTTAAACATGAATATTTTTTATTTTTTTAAGTAAAATTGATATAAATCCTTCAAAGTCAGGTAAATTTAAATCCTTAATTTTTCTTTGCTGTTTTCCCCACATACATTCAGGAAAAAAACCATCTTCTTTAAAACGTGCCATAACATGAAAATGCACTCTTGGTACATAGTTTGCAAAGGAAGCTATGTTGATTTTTTCTGGGTTATAGTACTCTCTAAGGCTTAATTCACAAGCTAAAACATATTGAAAAAGCATATTTTGCAAAAAGGCTGGGCAATCACTTAATTCTCTGTAATTTTCTTTAGTAAAAATTTTCACCCAAGGAATTTGAGAATTTTCTTTTTCTATAAATAAATAATCATTTTCATAAATCATACTAACCCTTAAGAAAAGACTAGGATATTCCTAGTCTTTTGATTATTTTTTTGGTCCTATCATTTTTGTAGGATCTACAAATTTGGCAAAGTCTTCTTCACTTACCAAGCCAAGCTCCATAGCACTTTCTTTTAAAGAAATACCTTTTTTGTGAGCATTTTTAGCTACTTTAGCTGCGTTTTCATAGCCAATGTGTGGGTTTAATGCAGTCACTAGCATTAAAGAATTATGTAAATTATGATCTATTTTTTCTTTATTTGGCTCTATGCCAACAGCACAGTGGATATTAAATGAATGCATAGCATCAGCTAATAAATCAAGGCTTTGTAAAAAATTATAAATAATCACAGGTTTAAAAACATTAAGTTCGAAATTTCCTTGGCTTGCTGCAAAACCAATAGCTGCATCATTTCCCATAACTTGCACTGCAACCATAGTTAAGGCTTCGCACTGAGTAGGATTAACCTTACCTGGCATGATAGAACTTCCTGGTTCGTTCTCAGGTATGTTTAACTCTCCAAGACCACATCTAGGGCCACTTGCTAGCCATCTAATATCATTTGCTATTTTCATTAAATTTGCAGCTAAGCCTTTCATAGCTCCATGGGTAAAATTAATAGCATCATGGCTTGTTAGTGCATGGAATTTATTTGGACTTGAAACAAATTTAGTGCCTAAAAGCTTGCTTAATTCCTCGCTTACTTTTTCACTAAGTTCTGGATGTGCATTTAATCCTGTGCCAACAGCTGTCCCACCTATTGCAAGCTCTCTTAATGTAGGCAAAGAAGCGATGATTTGCTCTTTTGAGTGAAGTAACATAGAAAGGTATCCACTAAATTCTTGAGCTAGGGTAAGTGGTGTAGCATCTTGAAGGTGAGTTCTTCCTATTTTAATAATCCCTTCAAATTCTTTTACTTTCTTTTCAAAAGTCGCAATAAGCTCATCTAAAGCAGGGATAAGTTTTTTTTCTACTTGTTCTACTGAAACTATGCTCATAGCAGTTGGAAAGGTATCGTTTGAGCTTTGGCTCATATTTACATGATCATTTGGATGAACAAGTTTTTCTTTTCTAAAATCACCACCCATAATTTCAGTAGCACGATTTGCTATAACTTCGTTCATATTCATATTACTTTGAGTGCCTGAACCTGTTTGCCATATTGCTAGTGGGAAATTATCGTCAAATTTTCCTGCTACAATTTCATCGCAAGCTTGCACAATAGCATTTTTTTTAGCATCATCTAATTTGCCAAGTTTGTTATTTACTAAAGCCAAAGATTTTTTAAGATTTGCAAAAGCATAAATTAAAACTTTTGGCATTTTTTCACAACCAATTTTAAAATTTTCAAAACTTCTTTCAGTTTGTGCACCCCAATATTTATCATTAGGAACTTTAATCTCTCCCATAGTATCGTGTTCGATTCTATATTCCATGGCTTTTCCTTGTAATAAAATAAGATATGATATTTAAACCAAATAAACCCTAAAGTTTGCTTATAATTTAAGAAGTATTTATAAAATTTTTTAAAAAAGTGTAGTTTTTTCAAAACTACACAAAATATTTATTCTACGGTAACACTTTTTGCTAAATTTCTTGGCATATCTACATCATTACCAAGTCTTATAGAAACTTCTAAGGCAAGAAGCTGTAAGATCACCATCATTTCAAAAAATTCACACATATAGTGTTCTTGTTTTGAAGTTCTTATAAAATCATCGCTTAAATCAAAATCAAGTGGAGAAATAGCAAGTAGGGTAGAATCCCTTGCAGCTAATTCTTCTACATTTGATTTGGTTTTTTCATAAAGGCAATTTTGCGGCATTAGTGCAACGGTAAAAAGCTCGCTATCTGCTAGAGCAATAGGCCCATGTTTCATTTCACCTGCTGGATATCCTTCAGCGTGTAAGTATGAAATTTCTTTTAATTTTAAAGCTCCTTCTAATGCTAGTGGATAAAATACATCTCTTCCTATAAAGAAAAAGCCATGGCCATGTAGGTATCTTTTTGAAATTCTGTGTACTTTTTCATGCAAGTTTTGTTCAACTTTAACTATACTTGGCAAGCTTCTTAGAGCTTTGATTTCTTTACCCATATCTAAATTTGCTTTTTGTGCAAGATAGATTGCAAGCATCCATAAAGTTGCTACTTGAGTGGCAAAAGCTTTAGTTGAAGCCACACCTTTTTCAATGCCCGCTCTAGTAAGTAATGATATATCAGCTAAACGCACGATATTAGAATTATCCACATTACATATTGCTAAAGTTTTAACTCCTTGTGCTTTTGCTATTTTTAAAGCTTCAAGTGTATCAGCCGTTTCACCGCTTTGAGAGATTACTATAAAAAGAGTATTTTTGCCTATAATGGCTTCTCTGTATCTAAATTCACTTGCTACTTCAACTTTAGTTTTAATCTTTGCAAGTCTTTCAAGCAAATAAGCCCCACTTAATGCTGCATGATAGCTTGTGCCACAAGCACAAAGTGTTATTTCATCTATGTTTTGCAAAAGAGTTTCATCTATATCTTCAAAAACAATCTGCTCACCTTGTAAGCGTCCCATTAAAACTTCGCCTAAAACTCTACTTTGCTCATAAATTTCTTTTTCCATAAAAAATCTATAACCATCTTTTTGAGCATAACTTTTATCTTGACTTAAGGCTACAAAAGCAGGTTGTATGCAAGCTTGATCATGGCAAATTTTGCATTCGTTTAAATTCACATATCCATAATCTCCATCTTCAAGATAAGCTACTTTATCTACCAAAGAAACTAAAGGTGCATCACTTGATGCAAAATAATATTCATTTTCATCGCCATTTTTTCCGATAATGAGTGGCACTGCATTTTTAGCAAAATAAATTGTATTAGGATCTTTTTTACTTACAAGCAAGATTGCAAAAGCACCTTTTAGTTCAGCTATAGTTTTTTTAAAAGCTTCAAATGGTTCTAAATTGCTTGCATAGTATTCAAATAAATGTACAATAACTTCAGTGTCAGTTTGACTTAGAAAATTAATACCTTCTTGTGTGAGTTTTGTTTTTAATTCTTGGTAATTTTCTATGATTCCATTATGTATTACGCAAGAGTATTGTCCTAAATGTGGATGAGCATTTATTTCAGTTGGTTTTCCATGAGTTGCCCAACGCGTATGGCCTATAGCAAGTCCAAAGCCATCACTATTAAAATTAGCAGTTTTATTGGCTAAATTTTCTAATTTTCCAACCGCTTTAAAAAAGTCTAACTCCCCATCTTTCATTACTGCTATGCCAGCGCTATCATAACCTCTATACTCAAGCTCTTTTAAGCCTTCTAATATGATTTTTTTCTTTTCTTTGGTTCCTATATATCCTACTATTCCACACATCTTTTACTCGCTTATTAGTGATTTAAGAATTTGATCTTTATGATCTTGCAAGCTTTCATTTTTATGCAAAATCAAAACATTTCGCGTTCTTTCTTTTATGGTTTGAATTTTTGCTGCGCTTAAGATAATATCATATCTTGCAAGCACATCCATCACATAAGCCATTAAACCTTTTTGATCTTTTGTGTTTAAGGTTATTTTGGCATAGCTTTTGGAATAATTCATATCTAATTTTAATTCATCTTTTTTAATGTTTGGTTTTTTTGCCTTTTTTTGTACTTTTAAATGTAATTTAGAATTTAGTAAATTTTCTAAACTTTGTTTTTGAGTATCGCTTACTATATCTGAATATTCAAATTTCAAATAAACTTTTTCATCAAATAATTCAAAGAAGCTCATAAAGATTAAATTCAAAGAACTTAAAGTATTGAGTATATTTTCAAGATTGTTTTTTCTATTCATTATAAGTTCTAGGGTAAAATTATCTTGATTATCAAGCCAAAAAGTAAAATTTTCTTTTTGTGTAATTTGTGTTATTTTAATTATTTTTTCAAAACTATTTTTTATAAAAAATAAATTGGATTTAATATGAGTAATATTATTTTGAGTTTGTTCATCAAGATCTAAAAAAGCCTTACTTCTTTTTAGGGTTTGTTCTTTTTTTACTCTTCTTTGGCTCTCATCAATTAAATTCTCATCCTCAAAGCCTTCTAATGCATTTTGGAATAATCTTTCTAAACTTTTATAATAAAAATGATTTTCTATACCCAAAGCTTTAGCATTGCAAAAAGATAAAAGATGTAAGGTTTTTAAGGTATTTATATCATTTAATTTGGAAATAAAATTTAAAACAATAGTAGAATTATAAATATCTTCTTTTTCTATAATGTCTTTAAAAGCATTAAAATTTTTATACAATCTTAAGCCAAAATCTAAAAGCTCATTATCAACTTGGAATTTTCCTACATAAGCTCTGTAAATATTTGCTAAAGAAATTTCATTTTCTTCATGAATAGCACTTAAAAGTATGGTGAGTTTTATTATTAAAAGTGTATTTTCATCAAAGCTATAATCTTTTTCTTCAAAGTATTTTAAGCAAAGTAATGCTCTATCTAATGCACTATAAACACCTTCTTCTTCAAGCAAGAATTTGCTTTGAGTAAGAGGTTTGCAAAAATCTTTTAAAATATTAGCATCAGCAAGAAGTTTTAAAAGAGCAAAAGAATGCTTTCTTTCTAAAATTTTCTTGAATAATTCTAAATTTTCATCTTTATTTTCTGCTCTTCTTAGTGTAAAAATGAGTTTGATATCAAAATTATAATCTTTATCATCTAATTTTAAAAGTTGATTTAATATCGAGTTTAGGTTTTCACTCTTACTAGAATAAGTAAAAAAGCTATTTTGTGTTTCATAAAGCTTACTATCTTTATAGTGTTTTTCTTGGATACACCTTGCTAAAAATTGCGTATAAATTCCACAAGTTTGCATACATTGCATAGCTTTTTGAATAAGTATGGATTTAAGATCTAAATTTTTCTTTTCTTTTTTTTGCATTAAGTTGGCAAGTTCTTGTGAATTTTGTATTAAAAATAAATTAGTGTTTTTACCTTCTAAAAGATTCATTGCACATTTAAGTGAAAATAAAAAATCACTTGCAAGTTTAAATTCGCTTAATTCTTTTTCGTTGATAAAATTAAGCATATAATTTTTAGGAGAATCTTTAAATAATATACTTAAATTTTCTATATCAAGCTGCTCATCTAAACCACCAAAATTTTTATTAATATCAAATTCTTGCTTGATTAAAGGTTGATGATAAGGGTTAAATTCTTGTAAGATTTTTAAAGCAAATTCTTCTTTTAATTCATCTTGAGCTTGAGAAATTTTTTCTTTGATTTGTTTGAATAAAATTTTAGATCCACAAATATAACGATATTGTAAAATATTTTGTTTTAGTTCATTTTTAGCTATATTATAAAGTCCATTTATTTCACAAATTTGATAATTGATATTTAAATTAATATCATTTAATGAAGTAATAAATGCTTTCATTAAAGGCTTGATATTATAAGCTTTTATATCTTTATAAATAAGTAATAAATCAACATTTTCTTTTATACTTAAATTCATTTTAGCATATTGTTTAATAGCGATAATACAAAAAGGGAATTTATCATTATGCGGAAAATAATCATCAAAAAAATCATTCAAAACAAGCTCGTAAACATCTTCTATAAAACGATCAATTTCTTTAGAATGGTAAAAACTAAACGAGCCTTGTTTTAAAAAAAGTCTAGAGCAATAAGCTTCATAATCTTTTAAAGAATTTTTTAATTTTTGAATTTTTTGTATATCCATAACTTGATAATAATCCTTATTTAATTTTACTAGTATCATACCAAAAATACTTTGTATTAAATTTTAAGTAAGTTAAAATTATAATTGTAATTTAAATTTAAAAAATGGTAAGAACATGCAAACAATTATAGAAAAACTAGAAAATCAAGAAAGATTAAATGAAGAAGAAGCTAACAAGCTTTGGGATTTAGAGCTTTTTACTTTAGGCAAATACGCACAAAGAATTCGAACTAATTTGCATGGTAAAAAGGTTTATTTTAATATCAATCGCCATATTAATCCTACAAATATATGTGCAGATACTTGTAAATTTTGTGCTTTTTCAGCACACAGGAAAAATCCTAATCCTTATACTATGTCGCACGAAGAGATAATGAAAATAGTTGATGAAACAGTTTTAAGAGATACAAAAGAAATTCATATCGTTTCAGCACATAATAAAAACACTTCATGGCAGTGGTATTTGGAAATTTTTAAAATGATTAAAGAAAAATATCCATTTTTACATATTAAAGCCTTAACTGCTGCTGAGATTGATTTTTTAAGCAGGGCTTTTAATATGAGCTATGAAGAAGTGATAGAAAAAATGCTTGAATATGGCGTTGATTCTATGCCAGGTGGCGGGGCTGAAATTTTTGATGAGGAAGTTAGAAAAAAAATTTGTCATGGTAAAGTAAGTAGTGAAAATTGGTTAAAAATTCATAAACTTTGGCATGAAAAAGGCAGACAAAGTAACGCCACAATGCTTTTTGGGCATATAGAAAGTAGAGAAAATAGAATTAATCATATGATAAGATTGAGAAATCTTCAAGATCAAACTGGTGGTTTTAATGCTTTTATTCCTTTGGTTTGGCAACAAGATAATAGTTTTATTACAGGTAAAAAACCGCTTGGCTCGGTAGAAATTTTAAAAACCTTAGCTATAGCAAGGATAGTGCTTGATAATATTAAAAATATTAAAGCTTATTGGGCAACTATGGGTATAAATTTAGCTATGGTAGCTCAAGATTTTGGTGCAAATGATTTAGATGGTACTATAGAAAAAGAAAGCATACAAAGTGCAGGTGGCGCAAAAAGTTCAAATGGCTTGAGTTTAAAAACTTTTATAGAAATGATTCAAAGCTCAGGCTATATAGCAATAGAACGAGATAGTTTGTATAATGAATTAAAAACTTATTAAGGATAAAAATGGATTTTTTTAAACTTAAAGAACATAATAGTGATGTAAAAACTGAAATTTATGCAGGTATTGCTACTTTTTTAGCAATGATTTATATTATACCGGTTAATGCAAATATTATGAGTAATTCAGGTATGCCACTAGAAGCTTTAATTGTCGCAACTGCTTTAGTAACTATTATAGCTACTACTTTTAGTGCTTTTTTCTCTAATACTCCTGTGGCTATGAGTGTGGGTATGGGGCTAAATGCGTATTTTACTTTTAGTGTGTGTAATACCTATCAAATTCCTTGGCAAAGTGCTTTGGGAGCTGTGTTTTTATCGGGTATTGTTTTTACTTTATTATCTTTTACTAATTTTAGAATTTGGGTGATAAAAAGCATACCAAATGATTTAAGAAAAGCCATATCAGCAGGTATTGGAACCTTTATAGCCTTTATGGGACTTGTGCAAATGGGGATTATCACCAAAAGCGAAGCAACCTTAGTAGGTTTGGGCGATTTTTCAAGCACTAAAGTGCTTTTTGGATTGTTTGGCTTGTTTTTGGTTTTTGTTTTTTGGGCTTGGAGGATTAAAGCTGCGTTTATTTTAGCTGTTTTTGTAAGTGCTTTGTGTGCTTGGATTTTTGGTATTGATGGAGCTAAATTTCCTGAGCAACTTTTATCTTTACCAGTTATTAGTGGAGATAATGGTTTAAGTACTATATTTGGTAAGCTTGATATTAAAGGAGCTTTAGAGCTTAGCATGATTCCTATAGTACTTACTTTTTTTGTTACTCAGCTTTTTGATAGTGTGGGTACAATCACAGGTGTAGGCTCAAGAGGAAAAATCTTTGATGATCCAAAGCAAGGTGAGAAAAAATTAGGTAAAACCTTGGGCGCTGATGCGGCAAGTTCGGCTATGGGGGCGGTTGTTGGAACTTCTACTGTAACTGCTTTTGTGGAAAGCTCAGCAGGGGTAGAAGCAGGAGGTAGGACAGGACTTACAGCTTTAGTTACTGCTATATGTTTTGTTTTTACTTTATTTTTACTGCCAGTATTTAAAGCCATTCCTGCAAATTCTATTTATCCTATTTTGGTGCTTGTTGGTGTTTTAATGTTTATGGAAGTTGCAAATATTAATTTTAAAGATAAAGCTATAGCAGTAAGTGCGTTTTTTATTATCATCATGATGCCACTGACTTACTCTATTACTACAGGTTTTGCTTTTGGATTTATTGCGTATTTATTTATGCGTATCATGCAAAAAGAATTTGATAAAATTAATCTTGGTATTATTGTATTAAGTGCGATTTCATTGCTAGTATTTTTATTACAATTTTTATAGGAAGTGATTATGTATTATTATGCTTATGAAGAATTTCAAAAAGAAATTATTCCTTTTACACGCAAAATTAAGGAAGAATTTAATCCTGATGTATTACTTGCCATTGCAAGAGGTGGTATGACTTTGGGTCATTTTTTAGCAGAAGGTATGGGTAATAGAAATTTATTTTCTTTAAATTCCATTCACTATGAAGATACCCAAAAGTTAGATACGATTAAAATTTTTAATATCCCTGATCTTAATTCATATAAAAAAGTTCTTTTGGTAGATGATATTATAGATAGTGGTGAAACTATGATAGAAATCAAAAGAGTTTTAATGGAAAAATATCCTCATTTAGAACTTAAAGTAGCAAGTGTTTTTTATAAACCTTCAGCGTTATTAATCCCTGAGTTTTATATAAAAGAAGCTAAAGAGTGGATTGACTTTTTTTGGAGTATTAAAATTTAGTTTTAAATCAAATACAAATGTTATAATATTATTTTGACTTTATTTTGTTAAGAAAGGATGTCTTATGAGTTTAACAAGAAGAAAATTTCTAAAAGGACTTGCTGCTACTTCAGTGATTGCTTCGGTTAATCCTTTAATGGCTGCAAGTGAGGGAACTAAATTTTATGATACTAAAAAAATTCCTCACGCAACTCACTTTGGTGCTTTTTGGGCTGAAGTAAATTCAGAGGGAAAACTTGTAAAAGTTACACCACAACAATCTGACAAACATCCTTCTATTATCACTGATGCTATCATTGATAGAACTTATTCAGATACTAGGGTAAAGTATCCTTGTGTTAGAAAAAGTTTTTTAGAAGGAAAGAAAAGACCTAAATTAAGAGGTAAAGAGCCTTTTGTAAGAGTAAGTTGGGAAAAAGCTTTAGAGCTTGTATTGCAAAAATTAAAAGAAACTCCTATTGAAAATTTATTTAATGCAAGTTATGGTGCTTGGGGGCATGTAGGTTTATTGCACAATTGTAACTCAGTAGCAGGAAGATTTTTTAATACTGCTTTAGGTGGTCATATCGGCACTGATGGAGAGTATAGTAATGGAGCTGCTGGTAAGGTTAATGCTAGTATAGTAGGGGATTTAGAAGTTTATTCTTTACAAACTTCTCATGAGGTTATTTTAGAAAATACTCAAGTTTATGTTTTATGGGGAGCTGATCTTTATAAATGTAACCAAATTGACTTTAAAGTTGCAAATCGTGGTAATGATGAGTATTATAAAAAATACAGCAAATCAAATATCAAATTTATTACTATTGATCCTCAATACACTCAAACAGCAGAAATTTTAAATGCCCAGTGGATTAAAATTCGTCCAAATACCGATGTAGCTTTAATGCTTGGTATGATGAATTATTTATACAAAAGTGGAAAATACGATAAAAAATTCATTGAAAAATATACTGATGGTTTTGACAAATTCTTACCTTATTTACTTGGAAAAACTGATGGTATTGATAAAACTCCAGCTTGGGCTGCAAATATTACCGGTGTTGAAGAAAAAGTTATTACCGCATTAGCAGATACTTTTGTGAAAAATAGAACTTTCTTAGCAGGTAACTGGGCTATGCAAAGAGCGCACCATGGTGAACAAGCTGATTGGACTTTAATGGTTTTAGCTTCAATGATAGGTCAAGTAGGTTTACCTGGTGGTGGATTTGGTTTTTCAATGCACTATTCAGGTGGTGGACAAGCATTTTCAGGTGTAAGATTACCAGTAGGCTTACCACAAGGTAAAAATAATCTTGATACTAATATCCCTGCAAGTAGAATTTCAGAAGCAATATTAAATCCAGGCAAAACAGTTAAGTTTAAAGGTAAAGAGATTACCTATCCAAAAATCAAAATGATGTATGTAGTAGGTGCTTCTGTATTGGGTCATCATCCAGATACAAATGAGCTTATTAAAGCTTTAAGAACTCTTGATACGCTAATTGTACATGAGCCTTGGTGGACGCCTATGGCAAAAATGGCTGATATTGTATTGCCTTCAACTACAACTTTAGAAAGAGATGATATTAGTTTTGGTGGTTCTTATTCTCAAGATTATGTTTATGCTATGAAAAAAGTAATTGAGCCTTATTTTGAAAGTAGAAATGATTATGATATTTTTGAAGAATTGGCAAAAAGAATAGGTGAAAGAGAGCATAAAAAATTCACCGGAAATAAAACAAAAGAGCAGTGGCTTGAAGGTTTTTATGGCAGAAGTGATTGTCCTTATTATATGGAATTTGCTGATTTTTGGAAACAAGGATTTATTCATTTTGAAGCTCCAAAAGAAGCTTATAATTTCGTAAGACACTCTGAATTTAGAGCTGATCCTGTGGCAAATAAACTTGCAACAGAAAGTGGAAAAATTCAAATTTATTCATCAAAATTTGAAAAATATAACTTGGAAGACTTTAAAGCACATCCAACTTGGTTTGAACCAGCTGAGTGGTTAGGTAATGAAAAATTAGTTAAAAAATATCCTTTCCATTTGTTAAGCCCGCATCCAAGATATAGAGTGCATTCTCAGCTTGATAATACTTGGGTGAGAGATTTGTATAAAATTCAAGGTAGAGAGCCTGTGATGATTAATACAAATGATGCTAAAAAACTTGGTATTACACACGGAGAAGTTGTAGAAGTATATAATGATCGTGGATCGCTTTTAGCAGGGGCTTTTGTAACAGATAATATTATGGAAGGGGTTATTAGTATCCAAGAGGGTGCTTGGTATGATCCTGAAGATGTAAGCGATAGCAAGCCAAGATGCAATGCAGGTCATGTAAATGTTTTAACAAGTTCAAGACCAACTTCAACTATGGCTCAAGCAACTAGTGTTAATACTTGT
The DNA here is from genome assembly GCF_025771685.1 of Campylobacter sp. IFREMER_LSEM_CL2194. Lineage (NCBI taxonomy): Bacteria > Pseudomonadati > Campylobacterota > Epsilonproteobacteria > Campylobacterales > Campylobacteraceae > Campylobacter > Campylobacter sp. IFREMER_LSEM_CL2194. The sequence continues at coordinate 2,540 of NZ_JAKMQS010000005.1, read as the reverse complement.
CTAGTGGGTATTAAAAAGCTAAAAGAAGTTATAAAACCTTATAACTCAACTACACCACCAGAAATTATAGGAGCTTAATAATGAAGAAGATTATATTAGTATTGACTTTTTTAGCTAGTGCTTTATTTGCTAAAGATATGTTTATTTTTAATGAAAAAGTAGATCTTTTAGATAGTGCTAGTAAAAAAGTGGTAGGGCAAATTTATGAAGGCTCTAAAGTAGAGCTTATAAAAGAAGAGGGTGAATATTCTTTGATTAAAGTTAAAGGCGAGGTTGTGGAGACAAATCCAAAAAGCCTTGCTTATACTAAAGATGGAATTTATCTTTTGCTTACTTTAAATGCTAAAAATGCAAGTAATGAAATGGAATTTTTAGTTAAAAGTAAAGATTTAACCGATCAAGAAATTCTTGCCTGGGATGAGATAGAATTAACTTATTATGATACTTGTACAAGTTGTCACGCAGCGCATAAACCAAAAGAACATTTAATGGAAGAATGGGATGCATACTTATCTGCTATGCAAGGTTTTGCAAAAATTACTGATGCAGAAAAAGATAGAATTTTAAGATTTTTACAATCTCATGCAAGTAATGGACCTGTAAAACTTGACTAATCAAAAATGAAAAGGTATTTGCTAGCCGTTTTATTTTTTGATTTTTGTGCTTTATTGTATGGCATAAGCACTTTATCTATAAGCTACAACGAAGCACAAATTTATTTTTATGATCATAGCTTAATTGCTATGATCGCTAGATTAGGCACCACTCTTTTTGGTCAAAATGACTTTGGATTAAGACTTCCTTTTGTTTTATTGCACTCTTTAAGCTGTGTTTTATTATACATTTTAGCTTTAAAATACACCAAAACTTCTTTTGATGCTTTTATTTCTGTGGTGCTTTTTATATTGCTCCCTGGTAGTGTAGCTAGCGCTTTACTTATCAATGAATCAAGTATTGTGATATTTTTTACACTTTTAATTTTAGTATTATTTGAATATAAGAAAATATTTTTATTTTATGTTTTACTAGTTTTAGTTCTTTTTGTAGATGGAAATTTTGCAATTTTATACTTATCTTTTTTCTTTTTTGCTATTTATAAAAAAGATAAATTACTTATTATATGTTCTTTGATTTTATTTGCTATCGCAATGAGTGTTTATGGATTTGATGCAAGTGGAAAGCCTAAGGGGTATTTTTTGGATACTTTGGGTATTTTTGCAGCTTGTTTTTCGCCTTTGATTTTTCTTTATTTTTTTTATGTTGTTTACAGAATTCTTTTACAAGATGATAAGCCACTTTTATGGTTTATTAGTGCAAGTACTTTTGTTTTTTGTTTAATTTTTTCTATAAGACAAAGACTTTTTTTAGAAGATTTTTTACCTTTTTGTGTGGTTTGTACGCCTTTGTTGATTCGCTATTTAATGTCTTCTTATCGTTCAAGAATGCCACAATTACGCCTAAAACATAAAATTTTTATAGAATGTTCTTTGATATTTTTATTATTTTTTTATCTTGGTATTATTTTCAATCAAAGTTTTTATTATTTATTAAAAGATCCTAAAAAACATTTTGCCTATGATTATCACATAGCTAAAGAATTAGCTCTAAATTTAAAACAACACAATCTCACACATATTGCTACACAAGATAAAGAACTAGCCTTAAGACTTAAATTTTATGGTATTTCCAAAGGTAAGCTAGAACTTCATTCTAGTAAAAAAGCTAGTAAAATCTATGTTAGTTTAGGTAAGCATAAAGTATATTATTTTATAAAATGAAACAAGCTTTTACTTTAATAGAACTGGTTTTTGTTTGTATAGTATTATCCTTATTATTTTCTATGGCTTATGTTTATTATAAACCTGATTATTTGCGCTTGGGGGCTGAGCAAGTTTTAAATGATATTAAATACACAAGACATTTAGCTTTAATGCAAAATGATTTTAGAGTTAAAGAATTTAATATTGCTAAACGAGAGTGGTTTAAGGCTAAATGGCAGCTGTATTTTATACGCTCAAAATCTGCCACTAATAATGAACAAACCTATACCATTTTTTTAGATAAAAACGGCGATGGCAATGCAAACATAGGTAAAAATATGATCAATAAAGACAGAGAAATAGCTGTTGATCTTATCAATCCAGATATATTAATGAACTCAGGTCAAAGTGGAGTGATAAATCAAAATGATTTCAAAGCAAATTTAAAATACAATATAGAAAAAACTTATGGTATATCTAAAGTTTTATTTGAAGGTGTTTGTAAAGGAAGTACGCGTTTAGTTTTTGATGATTATGGTCGTTTATATACGCCTTTAAAAAATGCTACACGTGCTTATGATAAACTTGCTTCTTTTAATAATGATTGCATTATAAGATTATCTAATAATCAAAATGAGCATATATGCATTATTATAAATCCCATTAGTGGCTATGCTTATATCCCTAAATTTTCTTCAAATAAATCACAAAATATTATACTTAATAATAAAAACACCTACTGTCATGCCTTATAAGATATATTGATGTTGTATCACCCTG
>NZ_JAKMQS010000050.1:0-978 GCF_025771685.1 Campylobacter sp. IFREMER_LSEM_CL2194 | reverse complement strand
AGCCACTTCATCTTAGAAAACAAAGATAAAAATAAAAAGCTTATATTTTTTGACAATGCTTCATCTATGTCAAATCTTTTACATCTTTATGAGAACAATTGTGATATATTTGTTAAAGATGAGTCATTAATCGATATAGCTTTATTAGAACAAAACTATAATCTAGATTTTAATAAACTAAAAACAAGAGTATTTTTTTATGAAAAACTTCTTTTAGGCGCAAAGGAAGATGAAATTTTTTCTTTCAATGATGAAAAAATAAATTATTATCTTAAATATGATGAGAATAATTTATATGCTTTAAAAGATTTAAACATTACTTATGATTATTATCATTGTAAGATTAAAAACTATGTTTTAGCTAAAAATAGTTTAAATATAAAATTAGAACCTAAAAAGATAAGCAAGCACTATGCTTATGATGATTTAAACCATCAAGATCTAAATTTAACCCACAATAACACTAGCATTATAAACAACACTGCTACTTCAAATTACATCAGCCTTATCATACAAGATGAACATGGCAAGGCGATTGATAATGCTAGCATTAGTATAAAAGGGTATGATCATGAAAAACTAATCAAGCAAAGCATATTGAGATTAAAAACCAATAAAGAAGGTAAGATAAGATTTGATAGAGAAAAAGACTTCAGTAATTGTCATAGTTTTAAAGTTAGATTAGAAGATAATAAAGCTTATTTAGCCAAACCCTTACAAGATAGCAAAAGAATATTTAATAATTATATCAATCATAAAATAGGACTTATACTTAGGTTTAAAAATAAAGATTATTTTAAATATGATGGTTTTTATTTATATCATTTTAAAGGAAAAGATTTAATAGCTTCTTATATGGCAAGAAGTGGAGTAGCTAAAGCTGATAATTTAAAACCATCAAATAAACAAATTGCTTTTAGTTTTTATCAAGATATAAAAGATAAAACTACCAAGAAAAAAGCATATTTTTACTATGAT
>NZ_JAKMQS010000049.1:0-1038 GCF_025771685.1 Campylobacter sp. IFREMER_LSEM_CL2194 | reverse complement strand
GAGAGTTTATCGGTTAAACAAACAAGAAATTTTTATTAGCCAGACAAGACATTTATTATCAAGGAGTTTTATGAAAAAAATTACTCAAACTTTAACAAATAAACTAACTTTTTTTGTGGGACTAGCAATAGTAGGAATATTATTAATTGCAAATGTATTTAACTATTTAGAAATAAAACGTGACACTAGAGAGCTTATCAATAATTTACAAATTAAAACTATACAGGATGTTGCAAAAAATTTTGAAGACTACAGTGAATCAAGAAGTGATGCTGTAAAAGCCATTGCGCTTGAAATGAAAAAAAATCCAAGTGCAAGCACTAAAGAAATTTATGATATGGTTAGAGTAACCAAAGAAGCAAGCCGTTTTGATGTGTTATACGTAGGACTTGCGCATAATGGTGCAATGATAAGATCTAATGGAAACCATCAAACGCCTTCTGATGGTTATGATCCAAGAACTAGAACTTGGTATACAAGTGTTGCTTCTGGAAATGACAAAGTTGTGATTTCAAAACCTTATATGGCTCCGAGTTTAAAAGCTCCTTCTTTAGCTTTTTCATACCCTATAGTTGTTAATGGTAGTTTTATAGGAGCTGTTGGCGGAAATTATGATTTAACTACATTTTCAAAAAATGTACTTTCTATGGGAAAATCAGCAAGTGGATTTGTTGTTGTTATAGATGATGATGGAGTAATATTATTTCATGAACTTGAAGAACAACTGCTTAAAAAAACTGCATTATCCGAAAACATAGTAAAAACATATCTTAATAGCCCTGAAGGTAAAACAGGAGAATTATCAAAAAATTTTTTTGTAGTTAAAGATGAAAACAACAAAAATAAAGCAGTTATTTGTCAAGAAAATTCATTAGGATATAATATTTGCGCAATCGCGGATGAAGAAATATATACAAAACCCGTAAATGAAGCTCTGATTAAACAATCATTTATTGGTTTAATAAGTTTAGTTATAGCTCTAGTAATAATAGGATTTGTTATTAAATACAATATTTCACCGCTTAAAAAAATACAAAA
>NZ_JAKMQS010000048.1:0-1073 GCF_025771685.1 Campylobacter sp. IFREMER_LSEM_CL2194 | reverse complement strand
TGAACTCTCAGAAGAATCTAATTCAAAATTTCCTAATACCTTTTGGTAGTTTATATTTAAAGTATGAGTAATGTATTCATTAATACTATAATAATTATTCACACTAGCATTGAGTTTTCTAAACCAACCAAAAGTTTTGCTACCAAATTTAAAATCACTATCATCATATACCTTACCTATGATTATATTTGCACTATAACTTAAGGCATTATTTTCAAAGCCTCTAAATAAACCTTCTAAACCCATACTACCTACATTAGAACTTTTATCAAAGGTTAAAAGATCTAAGGTTACATCACTAAGTATTTTATGATAAATACTTGAAGTAAAGTATAAAGATGAATTAGTATTAATCCATACAGGATAAGAAAAGTCTATACCAAAATTTCTAGAAGTACCACTAAAACCTAAGCCTTCATAATCTCCACCTAAAGAATAAGAGCCTTGAGATATACTTGGAGTAATTTTTAAATTTCCTAAAAAGAAAGTATAACTTGCTCCATAGTTGATTTGTTTTTCATTGCTTGATTGTAAGTAAAAATTATAATAATCTCCCATATTAAATATAGAATTAAATCCCATACTAATACCAGCTCTAATATCCCCTGCACTTTTAATACCATAATTATCAGCATATAATAATACATTAGCCTTAGTATCAGGAACTACTTCTATAACTACATCAGTTTCTCCTACATTCTCTCCTGCTTGTAAGCCTGCTAGGGTTTGTACTCCATACATTTCATTGACTTTATATACACTATCTTCTATTAATTTAGTAGAGATGATTTTACCTTTGATTCTTTCATTAAGCTTGCTTTCTATAAAATAATCTTTTATAGTAGTTTTATTCTTTACTATATACTTACCTAATGTTCCTAAGGCTATGTTTATTTGTACACTATCTTCAAATTCTTGTTGGGGTACATAAGCTGTTGCTGCAGGATAGCCATTAACTTGGAAATAATAAGCAATGATATTAGATATATCTTGTAAATCTTGCAAGCTAAATTTTCTAGTACTAAACTCACTAATAAGTAATTGTAAATCTTCTTCTTTAATACCTAGCTTTT
>NZ_JAKMQS010000047.1:0-1141 GCF_025771685.1 Campylobacter sp. IFREMER_LSEM_CL2194 | reverse complement strand
AGCATTAATGTGGAACTAAAAGCTATCAATCAAACATTGAGAGTAAGTGCTAAAATACAAGTTTCTGACTTGTTTTTTACTATAGGGGAAAGTAATTATAATTATACTGTCGGAGAATTTGGCAATAATGGTTATGGAGGGCAAGGATATTATAAAAATCATTATAGAGAAATACATATTACTAGAGTTTATAATCAAATGCCTACTATGGAGCTATATATTTTTGGTTTTAATAATCAAAATGACGCTTGGAATGCTAAAAATAATATGAGTTTTACTTATCAATCAGCTTATGGTGGTAATATTAAATATCCATTTATATCTTGTATTAAAGGAATGGAACATGATGATATAAAATGGAGTCCACAAGGCGATGGAAAAAGCGAACAATTTTCTTCAAGTAAATGGGGAACTATTATAGTAGATTTTGGTGGAACTGATATTAATTGGGGAAGTGTTTGTCCTCCAGCTACTAAAAAATACAACGGAATATATACTTTTAAAACCACCTATAAGGGTAAAACCTATACGAGTATTTTGCACTTAAAATTAAGTGAATAAACATTTAGCCTATAAAAAATTAAATTTTATATAGGCTATTTAAAAATTCATTAGAATTTCAAGGTAATTTCAAGTGCAAATAAGTGGGCTTTATGTATTTATTATTTAAATCTTCAAACTTATATATTCCGTTATTTTGTTTGGTTGGAATAGAAGCTTCTTCTTTACTAAATAATAAATAAGTATAATGATTCATATCAAAAGGAAAATAAGTATTTCCTAAATGATAGGATTTTGAATTAATAAAATAACTTAAATTCCATTTTTGACTACCCCCATAAGCTGGCGTATAGGTTATTTTTATATTTGCATTCCATATATCATTAGTGTTTTGATAACCATAAATTCCTAAATCAAAATTACCATTATGATGTGTTAATGTAAAAGTAGAATGTTCATTAGTATAATTTCCAAAAACTTGCCCATCTATCCCATTATTAGTTCCTAATAATGTAGTTCTTCCATCTCCTCCATTTCTATTTCCAGTAGGGTGTCCTAATATCCCCCTTGTTTGAAATACGCTAATCTTAGCATTAGCTTTTAATACCTGATTAAAAGCTTTAGCTAGTATATTTATGTC
>NZ_JAKMQS010000046.1:0-1166 GCF_025771685.1 Campylobacter sp. IFREMER_LSEM_CL2194 | reverse complement strand
ATAGAAAATATACCCCATCAAATTTACATAAGACACATACAATTAAATAAATTAGGAAGTAAAAATCATATTTTAGGAAAAAATCTAATCTTAGGAAAAAAATTTCTATCTTACCAAAATAAAATAGCTATTTATATAAAAGATATACACTATGATGAAGCTTTAAAATACTTTCCAAACGCAGAAAAATACAAAGAGCTTAAAGAAAGTATATTATTTCTAACTAACAATGAATTTTGTGTTGATTTATATCTTAAAATTATTTTCAATAAAAGAATGCTGTTTAAGCTAGGAGATTGCTCTCACTCCAAATTAGGATGGGGTAAAATTTTAGGAAAAAAAATAAAAAATTACGAGATAATACATATTAAACTTCATGAATAATTTTTATATTTATCAAAATATATCATTTATTCATCTATATTAAAATCAAATATATAAAATCTGAATTTTTATTATTTAAACTATTGATATTATTAAATTTTAATAATATCCAATATTATGAAAATAACCATAAATTAACAACAAGCTTATATTAATCCAAAACTCTACTTCAATCTCACATTCATAATCATATTAGATAAAAAGATACTATCCTTATCAAAGCTTTTTAAGTTATATTCTAGTTTTAAATATCTTTTTTGTATATCTTGCATTAAAGTTGAAAGATTGTATAAACTTAAACTTTCTAATATATTTATAAGCTCTATTTTACTTAAAGTATTAAAATCATTTAATAAGCATTGATATGAAAATATTCTTTACCTTTATTAGTTAATTGAAGCAAAGATATAACATCTTTTATAACTTGTAAAATATCATTTGCTACTTCACCATAACCCCAAGTAAAGATAATATGATTATCATCTATATTTGTAGCACCAAATAATAAAGAAGGTGCAAAAATTAAAGCGCTAAGGAATAAAATGTAAAATCTTTTCATCAATTGTATTAAAGAAGTTAAAGAGTTTGTTTGGTATAATTGTATTAAGGGTGCAACGCCAAAGGGGTGCAACCCTTTAGCGTTAATTTACTACCCAGAAGGGAGGTGAGTTAAATGCTCAACATTGTTCTTATAATTATACTCTTAACGCTTTGCTATGTCAAGGCTTATTGAGTATCCCCTGCTTTTGCAGGGTTTAGAACAATCCCTTTGGCTTACCAAA
>NZ_JAKMQS010000045.1:0-1178 GCF_025771685.1 Campylobacter sp. IFREMER_LSEM_CL2194 | reverse complement strand
AAATTAGTGTAAGTTTGATTGATTACACTATCTAAACATTCTTTTAGATATTTTTCTACATTGTATATGGGGATTACTACGCCTACAGTCTTAGTATACATTATTCAGATTTCCTCTGTAGTAAAATAGCTTTATTTCTCTCCTCTATAATCTCAAATCCATTCTCAAGTAAATATGGAATTGCTAATTTACCTTTAGCCTCCCAATCTCCATTTTTATTTCTCCATGTATCATCTATACATATAATACCATCCTTAGAAAGCTTCTTACATGCTAAGATAGCACATTTAAGATGCATCTTATGGCATTCATCATCATTAATTCTCGAACCAAGATTTTTCTCATACTGCTTTTGACGCAATTCAGTATGCATACTATGATCAAAATCATATGCATCTAAAAACAAATAATCTATCGCAAAATCAATATTCTCAAGGTAATCTTCACCTTTAGAGGTAATTGCTGATATATTTATGCAATTTTTATTTGCTACAAATTTAGCCCACAGGGTATTATGAGGATCCATATCAACTGTAATAAATTTTATATTTTTATCATTACATAACTTTGCGATTAGCATTGTAGATCCTTGACCCGAAACATTTTCTCGTGTAGTGCCTATCTCAATGCAAATTTTTTCATTACAGGTATCTTGTTTTTGTATATAATCTATAAGTAAATCATGGCCATGCTGTCTTGATTTATTAGCGATTTCTTTCATTTTAGTATATCTTTGATATATTTGTTCATTAACTTTTATATTAGATCTATAATAAAAATATTTCATATAAAAATCATATGCCAATTCAATATCATCTAAATAAATCGCCATTTGAGAAAGAAATCTTATATTTCCAAGAAAATCATTGATATTCTTTTTCTCTAAAAAAAATTCAGAATAACTTAATAAACTAGAGCATAACATCTTATTTTCTTTTAAATTGAACACAAGGGATAAAATTAATTCAAATTTTTGCTGATCAGTCAAATCACTGCCCAATAAATAAACATCCATTGTTTCAAAAAAATCACTCGACTCGATAATTCTTTTGGTATATAAATCCACATCTTGACCAAAACTCGGACAAAATTCACCCCAAGAACCAAATAAGAAATTATTCTCTTGAGTTAATTTGTTATTCTCTTGAGTTAATTTGTTATTCTCTTGAGTTAATTTG
>NZ_JAKMQS010000044.1:0-1406 GCF_025771685.1 Campylobacter sp. IFREMER_LSEM_CL2194 | reverse complement strand
TTAATGCTTTTAAAAGGGTTAGAATTTGTAACAAAAGAAATTAAAATGCAGATGTTTAGGGATAAAGTAATATGCCTAAAAAAAGAAAATTCTGATAAAGAATTAACTAGGGATTAAAATCTCTAGTTAGTATTTATATTAGATATCTATATCATATATTATTGATATTGGTTAGATATTTTATATTACTCATCATTTTTATTTTTTCTTAGCATATCCATTAAAATATTATTTGAGCGAATTTTTTCAATATTATCAGAAGGATTTTTCTTAAAAGCCTCAATATTTGTATCTAGTAATTTTATCATTAACTCAACTTGCTTCTCATCTGTTTCATAATTTGCTGACAAATCTTTGATCTGATCTTTATATCTTTCAAATGATTTTGCTAAAGATTCTTTATGTGCATATTCTTGTTCAAGTTTAAAATATTTATTTATATTTATATTTGCAACAGTTGCAGCCCATATAAAAGGGGTGTTAATCATTAATCTAACAATAATTGAAACTAAATCAATATTACTTAAATTACCCCAATCAATAGTTGCATAATTAAAACAAGCCATACAAAGTATTACTAAAATAAAAAAAATTAAATTTACATCTTTATTCCACTTTGCTTTTTCTGCTTGTGCAAAAAATCCAGCTGCAAGTCCTGCATCGCTAGATAAATCTATAACTTTTTTTGCTTCCTCTTCTATTATTTTTAATTGCTCTTTTCTCTCTTCTAATTCTTCCTCTAAAGATTTATTATCACCTGAGCCAAATATGGTTTTATAGAAATCATCTAATTCCGCTTTTTTACTAATAAAATCAGCATATACTGAAATAAAAATCTCATACTTAGAGTTTTCTTCATCATCTATTATTTCAGCATATTTATTTAAAAAATCATCTATTTTTTTATTTAATTCCTCTACCTTGTTTAAATTTTCACTATTTTTTATAATTATTAAATCATTATAAATAACATTAATTTGCTCATACTTGTTCAATAAATCGCTAGGTATATCTCCCTTATCACTTAAAAATATTTCTGCATACGAATTATTAATATTATTTATTTTTTGCTCAACTTCATTTATTATACTGTCAGATGTAACTTCTTGTATTCGTGTTAACCTACTTTTACCACTTTCATCACTACTTAATAAATACTTGTAGACTCCATTTAGCTCCTTTATTCTTTCCTCTATTGCTACTTTTGCTTTTTTATAATTATCAATTTCATTATTAATAAGTGATTTCAAAGAATCATCACTATTACTATCAATAAATGCTTTATTTATAGAGTAATCGTCCTTAAGTTGCTCATAAAGGTCTTTTACCTTATTAATCTCTTCTTGTAATTCCTCTAATTTCTCATTTTTCCCTTTAGACACTTTCACTCCTATTTAGTCAAACAA
>NZ_JAKMQS010000043.1:0-1507 GCF_025771685.1 Campylobacter sp. IFREMER_LSEM_CL2194 | reverse complement strand
TAATTAGCTTAGTAAGAATTTCAAATTTAATCTATCAATTTCATAATCTTTTTGTCTTTTGTGGAATTTACAATATTAAATCACAATTAAATTTTCATTGTAAAAATTTTATTTATAATTACAAAAATATTTTAGGAGAAAAGTAGTGAAAAGTGTTAAAATAAAAGTTGCTTTAATTGCAAATATCATAGCAATTGTATGTCTTTTGATTCTAGGAATTGTAACATTTATTTTTGTTAAAAATGCTCTTTTTCAAGAAATTGTTAATTCTGAACAAAATCGTTTAATTTCTACAAAAAATCTTATGATTAATTTCAAAGATGATACGTCTGATTCGTTAAAAAAGCTAAGCGAAACTATACTTAGACACCCTTATTCTGATTTAAATTCTGCCGAAAAATTAATGGACAACATAGGCTATCAATTAAGATCATTTAGAGATTCTGGTAATTTTCTAGCTGTTTATCTAGCCCAACCAAATGGAGAATTAATAGTAAGTGATCCAGATAGCGATAGCAAAGGCTTAGACTATGGAATTTATGGAAAAGCTGATAATTATGATGCAAGAACAAGAGAATTTTATATAGAGGCAATGAAAAATAATAGCCTATATATCACTCCTTCTTATATTGATGTTACAACAGGCTTGCCTTGCTTTACTTATGCCATGCCAATATATAAAGATGGTAATTTTATAGGAGTATTAGCAATCGATGTTTTGGTTAAAGATTTAGAAGATAGTCTTAAACAAATGCCAGGTGCGTCTTTTATTTATGATAAAAATCGTTTTTCATTTGTTTCAACAAATAAAAATTATATTGGAAGCGATCCAAATGTTGCCATTGTAGCAGATGGATTTAGCAAAGTAAAAGATGGTGAACCATTCTTTTATACTAGCAAAGAAGGAAATGAAAGACTTGCAATGTGTGATAACATAGATGGATATACAGTATGTAACATGGCTTATATTGATACAATTTCTCAATCAAGTGAGAAAATAGCCTATATACAAGCCATTATTGTTATTTTTACAAGTATTATAAGTATTGTTTTGCTTTATTTTATCATTTCTTATTATCTATCACCTTTACAAGCTATACAAAATGGTCTTAGTTCTTTCTTTGACTTTATCAATCATAAAACTAAAGATTCTGCTATGATAGATGTTAAAAGTAACGATGAATTTGGAATCATAGCAAAAGCTATTAACGAAAACATTACTAAAACTAAAAATGCATTAGAACAAGATGCTAAAGCAGTAGAACAATCAGTAGAAACCGTTAGAGAGGTTGAAGGTGGCAATCTAACAGCAAGAATTAGTGCAATTCCTGCTAATCCTCAATTAATAGAATTAAAAAATGTATTAAATGAAATGCTAAATGTATTAGAACAAAAGGTTGGTTCTAATATGAATGAAATTAATAGAATTCTTGATAGCTATAAAGCCTTAGACTTTACAACAGAAGTTGCTAATGCTAAGGGACATTTTGAAGTAACTACTAATGTA
>NZ_JAKMQS010000042.1:0-1531 GCF_025771685.1 Campylobacter sp. IFREMER_LSEM_CL2194 | reverse complement strand
CCATTTGCATATTCATATAAAATTTGTATAGCATCATTATAAGCTAAGATAGGGTGTTGTTTTATCACTGGGTGTTGTGTTTTATACTCTTCTTTTCTTTGAAAATGTTCTAGCTTATATATATTACAATTTCTAAGTTCTATATTGTTTTTTTCAAAAAATTCCTTATCATTTAAGATGTATTTGCCCTCATTAATTTTATCTTCCTTAAAAGCACTTCTTTTTTCATCTAAAATAATATAAGATAAAAGTCTTTTTAAGGCAAATTCCCTAGCTTTGCTTGAAGTTGTAGCACAAGCAATACTAGGATAATAATTAAGCCCACCTGTGCATAATAAAGAACCAAAAATAAACTCAGATAAATCAAAACTCATAAATCTAGAATTTATCAATAAAGGATAGGTTAAGTATTCTTCTTTTTTTACAGCTAAAGGAAAATCATAATTGTAAGTAAATTTTTCATACATTAGTTTTTCATATAAAATTTTTAATCTTTCATAATTTGTAGGCAAAAGTGTATCGATAAAAGATCCTGCTAAATTTTTTAACACATCTACACTTAAATTTTTACTTACTTTAATAGAAAAATCGATAGCTAATTGTTTTTTTACTTTTGATATCAAATGAATTTGCTTAGCTTTATCCAATCTTGAAAAACTCTTTGACTTTTTCAACTCGCTTGCATATTCTAATTGATTAAAATAATAATAATTTGTTCCTATTTGATATAAAAAAAGCTTATTGAGTGGCTTTTTACTTTTTGGATTAATTTTTATAAAATGTCCTTTAGGATTAAGTGCATAAAATATCCCTAGTTCTTTAAAAAAATGTGCTTTAAAACTAGAAAATAATTTATTGCCATAATGCTTTTTATCAAAGCTTGAATTTATAAAAAATAAAATCATTTTTTTAAAAAAATCAGGCTGGCTCATAAAAAATTCTGCAAAAGGAAAAAGTTGCTTAATGATATTAAAAAAAGTGATATCTATAGATAATTTTGCAAGTTCATTATCAAGCATAATTTCTTGAATACTTTTATCTAAATCTTTTTTCAAAGGAAGAGTTTTATCTGTTTGTGTATTTTCTTTAAATTCAATTTCCTCATCAAAGCTTTCATTTAAGGTTTTTAAAAAATTCACATAAGCTTGATCATCTTCTTCAAAATCATTTTCAAACATAGCTTTAGCTAATTCATCTAAATAGATAACTTCATCTTCTTTTTTATTTTTATTTAATTCTTTAGATAAAAAGATGTAAATTTTTTTATCATTATCATAAAAATAAATATCATCAGGGATAAATAAGATATACTCATTAAAATAATTTGGTATTTTAATCTTTTGGTAATTAAGTGAAATTTCTTTATCACCATAATCTAAATTTGGAATTACAATATTTTTAACACCAAGAGAATATTCTTGTGTAGAAGCTAAGTCTTTTTGTAAAACATACAAAGTTAAAGTCAATAAAACAACCGTTAAAGGTGAGTATTTCTTAAAATCTACATTTTCATATGTTTTGGATATTGATG
>NZ_JAKMQS010000041.1:0-1550 GCF_025771685.1 Campylobacter sp. IFREMER_LSEM_CL2194 | reverse complement strand
TTTAGCATCTTGTTCTAATGCATTTTTAGTTTTGGTGATGTTTTCGTTGATTATTTTACCCATTCTTCCTAATTCATCATCGGCTTTAATCTTTATTGTTTGCACTTCTTTGGTTTCATGATTTAAAAATTTGAAGAAATTTTGTAAAGAATGAAGTATAATAGGAATTCTAGCACCTACTATTTTATTTACACAAAAATAAACAATGGCTAAGATTATAACAACTATAACTAGTGCTATAATAATTAAAATAAATTGTAATTTATATAAAGGTTGTAAAACAGACTTTTTTGGTGCGGTGACTATTATACTCCAGTGACTAGAGTCTCCTAGTGTGCTAAAAGGAGTGATACTAGCAAAGCTGAGATTTCCATTTGAATCAGTATAATTGTCAATAATTATATCTTTACGTTCTTTAACGGCATCAATAATAAATTTTGTCGAAGGATCTTTATTGATTTCAGGTAGAGTTTTTAATATAGCATCTTTGTTTTTGTGAATAGTAATAACCCCTTGATCAGTCATTAAAAATCTTAAATCACCTTCGTAGGCATCTAGTTTTGGATCAAGCATTTCTTGTGATATTTCTAAGAAATCAAAAGTATATCCAACAACACCTACAAATTTGCCTTTGCTGTTAAAGATAGGCATTCCTAAATTAATACCTAAAAAATCATGTCCATCATAATTTAATTTTGATGGAGCGCCAACAAATAAAGTATCTAAATCACCATATTTTGCGTTTTGTTCAATTTTTTGTAAAATGTTCAGTTGAGAAAAATTATTAGGAACTTTTATAGATCTTATGCCACCTGCTTTTCCTGTAGTTTCATCGAAAAAAATCATAGCAAAAGTTTTACCATTAGAGCTTTTAAAATTTGAATCTAATGCTTGGGTGTCAGATAAAACAGAAGGATCTTTTAGCCAAAGAAATGAATAAGCTGCATAACCACTACTGTCAAAGGTATTTTTTAATAAGCTTTCTATTAACGCAACATCTACTTGGTCATATTTCGAAAACATTTCATTAAGCGATGTAGCCATTCCTTTTGTAAGAACAACTTCCTCATTTAGAATGCCTTGCATAAAATTTCCGTATCTTTTCGCAGAAAGAAAGATTGAATTTTTAGCTTCATTTTCCATATTAGAAGCAACTTGAATTGATAAAATAGTCACCAAAATGGCTATTCCAGCGATTATACTAATAGCAACTGATAATACTAGTTTTAACCCTATATTTAAAGATTTAAACATCAATAACTCCTTTTTTTGATTAGCATTAATTCTATTTTTTTATATAAAACTATTTTTAAACTATTTTAAAAGATTTAATTTTTTTAAAATTGGTTCAAATACACACACGCAAAAATAAATCAAAAAATGATATAACAATGAAAAATACATACTTTGTATAATAAAATAATAAAAATATTTTTTTATAAATATATGATTAAAAATTGTAGCTATTGTGAAAATATTTTTATTAAAGTAAACATAAATTGTTATGGATAAAAATTAGACTAAATAAAATACAGGTCTTCCAACTAATC